>JAACFE010000036.1 GCA_009937525.1 Gammaproteobacteria bacterium | reverse complement strand
ATGCCCAGGAGACGCACGTCTCGCAATACACGGAAGGCACGTTCAATATCGACCTGGTCGATGCGCGCAAAAAGAAACTCGTATGGGAAGCCGTCGGCACCGGACGCATAAGCCAGAAACTGCTCGACGAACTCGAAGAGCGCGTCAATATCGGCGTGGCAAAGTACTTCGAGAAATACCCGTTCACGGCGGGCAGCAACGTGCCGGTGACGACGGAGAAATAAGCCTAGAGCTGGCTCTTCGGGATAATGCGCGCGAACCAGGCCATGGTTCGCTGGCCCCAGGTCGTCTCCGGCTCCTTGTCGTAGATGACCTCCTCGCCATCCTCGAAGCCGCGCCAGCGGAGCTTGCCCTTTTCGTTCAAAAAGACTTCGAAGGTCTGTTTCGGGAGCGCTTCCTCGATGAGCACCGTATAGACCAGCGCCAGTTCGGGGTCGCGGATGATGACGCCAAGTTCCGTGTTGAGGTTCGCTGAACGCGGATCGAAATTGAACGAACCGATAAACACTTCCCTGTCGTCGACGATAAACGCCTTGGTGTGCAGCGTTGCCTTTGCGCCGCTTGCATCGATGAATTCCGTGCCCTCGACGTCTGCATCAGGGCGCATCTCGTAGATCTTCACGCCCGCCTCCAGCAGCGGCTTGCGCGAAGGCGCATATCCCCCGTGTACCGTGAACTGGTTGTTCGCGGCCAGCGAATTGGTGATGACGGTTACCTGGACACCCCGTCGTTGCAGCTCCACGAGACCTTCTATGCCGTCCTTCAGCGGCACGAAATAGGGTGACAGGATTATCAGTTCACGCTCGGCCGAATTGAGGGACCCGATCAACGGCGTCGTTATCGAGTCGGCTTCCTGCGCCTTCGCCTTGATACCTTTGTCCGGCGAATCGACAACCAGGCTGTAGGTCGCCCATTCGAACACCACGGCGTCCGTTTCGATATAGGCCAGGACCTTCGATCGCACGGCCTCGGCATACTTGGACTCCCGGATATCCTCGAGCGAATCGGCGAGGCGCAGCCGCAGCGCGTTCAGTTCGGCCTCCGGATCTTCCAGTTCATTGACGAAAGCCGGCACCGGCAAGGCGGTGGGGTGGTTCCAGTACGTGTCGAACATGTTCGATACATCCTGCACGACCGGACCTACCCCGACGACATCCAGGTCGCCGAACTTGGCGTCCTCCCGGGCACCGAAATATTCGTCCGCGATGTTTCGCCCGCCAATGATCGTGATCTGGTTGTCGACGGTGAACGACTTGTTGTGCATGCGCCGGTTTATGCGACCAAACCCGGTAACGGCACTCTTTGCCCTTCCCGCCGCACCGCGGTGGAACGGGTTGAAAATCCGAATCTCGAAATTGGGGTGTGAATGCAGGGCAGCCATCCCGACGTCATAGCCGGACGTGAACATGTCATCCAGCAGCAGGCGAACACGGACGCCATTATCGGCTGCCAGCAGCAGCACGTAGATGAATGCCCGGCCGACAATATCGTTCTTGATCAGGTAGTACTGCACATCGATGCTTTTCTCGGCGCGCTGCGCCATCAACAGCCGTGCCGCGAGCGCCTCGACACCGTCGTTGATCGGGTAGAAGCCGGACTGGTCCGGCGGATACTGCGCCACATCGGGTTCGATCTCCTTCCCGAGATAGGTGTCCGAAGTGTCGGGCAGGAAATACGACTCGGTTCTCGGGTAGTCGTAGTCGATCGTCGCGCAGCCTGCCGCAGACAGCAGGAGCAGCGTAATTGCAGCAATGCGGAATAGTCTGTTCATGCTCTGGTCACTCTTGCGCTGCGGGATCGCCGATCACGAGCGTCGGCAGCCGGCCTTCGAGTTCCTTCAGCGCCTGTTCCGACATCTGTTTGCATGCGTCACCGGACTTCGACAGCCTGTCCCATAGTCCTCTCGCGACTAATGATAACCCACCCGTCGCGACCGCCGCGCCGCCGGTGATGAGGACGCCGGCTTCGTCGACCGCCAGCCGCGGCGAGGACAATGTTCCGATCACCTGGAGATAGGGGTTCATCAGCTCGGCAGCACTGAAACTCACTATCCGGCGCGGCGTCGATCGCACGCCAATGCGGATTTCCTCTGACTCCAGGTTTACGGAACCCTGTACTACGAAAC
Source organism: Gammaproteobacteria bacterium (assembly GCA_009937525.1). GTDB lineage: Bacteria > Pseudomonadota > Gammaproteobacteria > Steroidobacterales > Woeseiaceae > UBA1847. Next base: position 22,858 of record JAACFE010000036.1, on the reverse strand, counting down.
GGATCTTGTCGGTACTCGCAAAGATACTCGGCGCCGCGGTTACCTTTCCGTCGACGACAGACAGCGGCACGATGATGCATTCGAAGTCAGTGTAGGGATCCGTCTTCCTGAACGGATTGATCGTATTCAGGGTTTCTTCCAGCATGTCGCCGTAGATCGCCTTTATGTACTGGTTGCTCTCGAAGCGGCCACCGCGCGTGTCAATGTAGATGACACCGTCCATATCGCCCGCCATGGTACGAAGGTCGTTCCCGGTCGTGCGCAGCCCGATGTCGAAATCGCCCTTCATCTGGAGATCCATATCTTTCTGCGCGAGGCCGAACGCCAGCGTTCGTGCGACGAGATCGAGAGAAGCGGTCCCGGTGTCCGCTGAAGCGTCGTAAGAAGCTGTCGCCAACAGTTCGCCGGAACGGGCTTTGAATCGTGCCGTCGATATATCGAGCCGCCCTCCCTCAAGGCGTGCATCCAGCTCGATATCTTTCAGGAACAGGGCCTGCCGCTCCAGCTCGGCGATGTCGATATCCACCGACCCGTTCAGCTTCCTGAGCGCCTCGACCGGCATTGCGATATCCGGTATCAGGCGGCCGTCTTCGAACTCGGGTTCCGCGACCGGCTCTTCTTCCGCGTCCTCGAGAAGCGGACGGAACACCAGCCGGTCGGAGTACACGTCGATGTCGATTTCCGGGATCTCGCCTTTGCGAACCAGCGCCTTGCCGTGTATGTCGCTGTCACCGATACGGACATCGATCTTCTCGGCGCTCAGCAGGCCGTCGCCACCGGTAACGTTTGCAGACACCGAAAAGGCCTGATCCTGGAACCTGCGGCCGTCGATGGTTCCGAGCGAGGCCAGGGACGGTATGTTCAGCGCAAAGTCGAACTCGGTGCTTGCCCTTGCGTCCACGAACTCGAGGTCGCCTGCTGCGGTAACGGAGGCGTCACCGATCGCCGCGTCCAGTTTGTCGAAGGTCCAGTGTGCTCCGCGCAGCGTGCCCTCCGTCGCAACCGAAAACGACTGCTCAAACGCCTCGAAGCTGTCGAACCCGCGGAGAATGCTGCGTACGTCGCGCCCGTTTGCCGCCACGTCGAAATCGAGATACTGCTCCGGCCTGCCGACACCGATGATCAGGTCGACCCGCGCGTCTCCGGTTTCCCGATCCAGCCTGACCTTGCTCAGCTCGATGGCGTCTGCCCTGAACTCGACCCTGCCCTTCAGCTCGAAGGAACCCGGCCTGATCTGCAGGTCACTGGCTGATTCCAGGACCTCTGCCAGGTCAGGGCCGCTGGCCGCGACATCGAACCAGGATCCGGCGATCATCGTCTCGGGAACCACCAGACCCTCTCCGGATACGCTGCTTGTCCCGAGCGACCCGCTTATGCCGGTGAAGCGAAATCCGTCATTCTGGACGCGCAGCCTGGCGTTGGCATCGTATGGCAGGGCCGGCACCCCTGTCGGCTCGGCGAACATGGCCACCAGTTCCGCCAGGTCGCCACCCGCGGCCTTGACTGCAACGTCCGTGCCCTTGATACCGGGTCGGAGCGCTACAAGTCCATCGACCTGCGCCGAGTCACCATCGATAACCAGGGACACGGGCCCTTTGGTACGAATGCCGGCTTCCGTGTACTTCGCCGCGCCGGTAATCTCGGCGGGCTTGTCCGGCATGTCGTCGATGCCGTAGGCGCCGGCCAGTTTCGCGATGCTTGCCGTTCTGACCCGCACCCTGAACTCCGTGCCCAGGAAGGTATCCGGGTCGCCGATGCTGCCGTCGGCCTGCAGTTCACCCAGTGACGTTTTCGTGGTGAGTTCCAGCACCTCGACCCCGTCATCACGCACATCGATCGTAAAGCCCAGCGAAAACGGGCCGCTGGCTGCGCCAGGCATCCCCGTGACGTAGCGGAAGCGCTCTATATCGGGCCCCTCGATCTGCAGGCTGATCACGGCATCATCGATGCTCGGGAACCGCGGGAATCGCCCGGTGCCCTCGATCGTTGCATCGGCGAACACCATCGTCGCCTCCCTGACATCGAACCGGCCATCCTCCATTTCAGCATCGAACTTCAGCATGAAGGGGGACTCGCGAACCTGGTGGATACCGGCCAGGCGCAGGATCCGGCCGAGATCGGGTCCCGAGGCGTTTGCCTGCAACTTCAGCCGCTCGAACGACTGCAGGTCGGCAACCTCGCCGATGACATCGATCTCGGTGAGCCCGAGGTTGCCTTCGACCTTCAGGATGAGCGGGCCGTCCGCGACGGGCTTCAGCGCCCCGGACAACTTGATGTCGCCGTCGCCCTCCTCGCCCAGCCCGAGCACGCGTGTCAGGTCATCGACATCCGGTCCGGATGCCGTGAATTTGAATTCCGGCCGCCTCAGGTTGGCGATGTCATCGACCTGGCCGTGCGCCGACAGCGTAAATGTGTCGAGCACTGCGTCCAGATCGGCCTTGAATTCCTTCCCGGCCAGCAAGGCTTCCCAGGTACCCAACTCGCCATCGATCTCGACCCTTCGGCCGTCGAGCGAGCCGCGCACCTCCACATCGAGGTAGTCATCCTCACGATGCGACTGATCGAGCCGGTCGATGACGAGATTCAGCGGTCGATCGCGCTCTATACTCTCGAGACGCAGACGCAGGTTGTCGATATCGATTGCGCCAAAAAGGAAGCCGGGACCTGACTCGACGTCTGCATCCGTCTCCGATTCGATCGGCAGCTTCCAGTTCGGTTCCGTGTCCCCGGGATTCAGCAGGAGGATTTCGGTGTCGTCCAGGTCGATCAGCTCGACGAGTACAGGCCCACTGAACAGCGACCACAGGTCGAGGTGCACCTCCAGCCTGCCGACAGTGACCATGTTCTCGGAATCGGCCCACTCGGCATTTCCGAAGCGGATATCCTCTGCGATGACGGTCGTTTGCCGGGAAAGGTCGACGCTGAAATCGCCCTTGATCGCGAACTCGCGACCGGTCTGTTCCGTCACGAATGCTTCGAGCTGCGGCCTGAATACGCCGAGGTCGGCTGTCCACAGCCAGCTCAGAACGAGCAGGATCAGCGCAAGGGTGCTGAACGTGACCCAGAATGCGATGCGTCGCCAGCGCATGGTTCTTATTGTCCGCGCTGCAAAACGCCTATCGTATCGAAAAAGGGGAACAAAGGGGGACAGTGACTAAAATGTGCCAGGGAGTATCCCCGGCACATTTTAGTCACTGTCCCCGTCTTCAGGCGCCGATGATCTGCCGCGCCCAGCGCACGACCTGACGCACGCGCGGTGCCGCGAGATCATACGCCTCGTCGAACGACACCCAGCGCCACTCGTTGTGCTCGGGCACTCCCGTTTCCGGTGACGGCCCCAACACCACCTTTTCTTCGTCCGTCCGCGCCAGGAAGTACCGCGCCGTCTTGCCGCGGCTGTAAGGGCCCGTTTCCATGTGCCGCTTGCCCCACTCGAAACCGACGGTCGCGATACCGGTTTCTTCACGAAGCTCGCGAATCGCCGCCTCTACCGGTTCTTCTCCGTCCTCCACCAGGCCCTTGGGGAAGTCCCAGTGATGGTAGGCACGCAGCATCAGCGTCACATAGCCGCCATCCGTCGCTCGCGCGAGCACGATCCCGCAGGAGAGTCTCCCGTCACTCAACCCGGTGCCCCGCGAAGCACGTCAACGGGTGCCGAGTTGATGGCGCTGCGCGCGGCGAAGTAACCGCTCGCACAGACGACGAGCAGGCCCGCCGCGACGCCGGCCACCCACAACAACGGGTTGAAGGTGTACGGCAGATCGAAGAGCTGCGTGGCGAGTACGGCGGCGAGGATCGATGCGCCGGCCGACGCCAGGATTCCCGCCGCCGCGCCGAGCGCGGCGAACTCGGCCATCACACCCGAAAACACGATCCGTTTCCGCGCCCCCAGGGCCCGCAACATCGCGCTCTCGAATCGGCGCTCGTCGATCGTCGACTGCACCGCAGCAAACAGCACCGCGATGCCGGCAGCAAGGGTAAAGAAGAACACGGCCTGCACGGCCATGGACGCTTTCTCGATGATGCCGCGTACCTGCTGCAGGATCGAATCGAGATCGATCACCGAGATCGTAGGATGCTCGCGCACGAGATCCACGAGCGCCGCTTTCTGCTCGTCCTCGACGCGCATGCTGGCGATGAACGTCGCCGGGTATTCGTCCAGTGCGCCCGGGGACAACACCAGGAAGAAGTTGGGCATGAACGAGTCCCAGTTGATGCGGCGCACGCTCGCGATCTTCGCCTCCAATTGCTGGCCGGCGATTTCGAACTGCAACGTATCGCCGATTCCCAGCCCCGTCTCGAGGGCGACTTCTTCCTCGATCGATACGAGCGGCGGTCCGTCGTAATCCGGCGGCCACCACTCACCGTCCAGCAGCTCGTTGCTGGAACTCAGCGCTTCCGCCCATGAAAGATTCTGTTCGCGATTCACGAACCACTGTGCGTCTTCCGCCGGGTACTCGCGGTCCTTGACCGACTCGCCGTTTATCAGCGTCATGCGGGCACGCACCAGCGGTGCGTAGTCGGGGGGCATCACGCCGCGTGACTCGAAAATGTCCGTGACGGACTCCGTTTCGCTGCGCTGAATGTTGATCAGGAAGTGGTTCGGCGCATCCTGGTCGAGTGTTTGTCGCCAGCCGTCGAGCAGGTCCGTACGCACCAGTGTCAGCAGCAGGAGCACGGTGAGTCCCAGCCCGAACGCCACAACCTGCACGGCACTCGCCCGGCCGCGCCTCGCGACGTTCGCAAGGCCGTAGCGCCACGCGACGCCCACCCCGGAGCGAAACCGACCCATCGTCGCGACAAGCCCGCGGCCCACGAGGTATAGAGCTGCCGCGATGACGATGATGCCGCCGAGCACGATGACGAGCATCGCCGGATCCCCGACTGAGGTGTACAGGAGCACCGCAACCGCCGCCAGTGACAGGCCTCCGACGAGGATCCGCGATGGTGCGGGGGGCATGACGTCATGCCGCAATACGCGCAGCGGCGGCGTATTGCGCAGCTGTATCAGCGACGGCAGCGCAAAGCCCACGAGCAGCACCATGGCACTCCCCGAAGCGAGCATGATGGGCGCCGGCCCGGGATCGGGCAGATCGCCGCGGATGATATCGGCGAGGATCCACGACAACACCTCCTCGGCCGCAAAGCCGACGACGCTGCCTGCCGCGACGCCGATGAAACCGAGCGCGATGAGCTGCGCGATAGCAACCGACACCACGAAGCCCTGCGTGGCGCCCAGGCTCTTCATGAGCGCGACCGTATCCATGCGGCGATGGGCGAAGCGGCGCGCCGACATGGAAATGGCGACGGCGCTCAGCAACAGGCTGATGACTGCAGTGAGTGACAGGAACCGCTTCGCTCGATCTGCCGCCGCGTACGCTCGCTCGCTGCTTTCCTCCGCGCTGCGCAATCGAAGCGAGTCCGGCAGCTGGTCCTGGATCGCATCGTTGAACGCGCTCACCGACTCCGCTTGCCCGGCAATCAGCAGCGCATAGCGGACGCGGCTGCCGACTCCGATCAGCCCGGTGGCGTCGAGGTCCGCCGTGTTCATGAGCAACGTGGGTGCCAGCGACGCGAAACCGATGGACTGGTCGGGGCGGTAGGTGACGACAGCGGCCACGCGCAGCTCGGCTTCGCCGACCGAGAGCGTGTCACCGACGTCCGCACCGACCCGCGCGAGCAACGCACTGTCCACCCAGACCTCGCCCGCTGCAGGAATGCGGTCCACCTCGCGTTGTTCGCTGAACAGGGCGTCGGAGATCCGCACCGTGCCCCGCAGGGGATAATTCTCCGTCACCGCCAGAAGCGTGGTCAGCGCGCTCTCGTCTCCGGCGAATACCACCGTCGGGAACAACACCATGTCCGCGGTACGGAGTTCGTAATCTGCCGCCAGTTTCCGCCACGAGTTCGGGATGGGGTCCTGGGAACGAAGGCGGAGGTCGGCAGCAAGCACCTCGTTGGCCTGTCGCTCGACGGCCTTGCCGATGCGGTCCGTCAGGAAACCGACCGCCGTCAGCGCGGCGACGGCGAGAATGACGGCCGACAAAAGTACGACCACCTCGCCCGATCGCAGCTCGCGGCCGAAACTCCGCATGGCAAAGGCCAGTGCCTTCATGCGGCCACCTGGGTATCGGCAACCAGCTTCCCGGCGTCGAGGCTGAGCATGCGATCGCAGCGTCCGGCCAGCGAATTGTCGTGCGTCACGAGAACGAGCGTCGTCGAGGACTTCCGGTTGAGCTCGAACATGAGCTCCATGATGGTCTCGCCGGTGCGAGTGTCGAGGTTGCCTGTGGGCTCGTCCGCGAACAGCACCGCAGGTTCGGTAGCGAAGGCACGCGCGATCGCGACGCGTTGTTTTTCACCGCCCGAGAGCTGTGCCGGATAGTGACTCCAGCGCTCCTTGAGCCCGACCCGCTCGATGATGGCGCGGGAAGCGTCCCGGGCATCGTCCCTGCCGGCGAGCTCCAGCGGCAACATCACGTTCTCGAGCGCATTCAGCGACGGCACGAGATGGAAAGACTGGAATACGAAACCGACGCCTTCGGCTCGCGCGCGCGCCCGTCCATCCTCGTCGAGTTCACCGAGATTCACACCGTTCAGTACGACATAACCTGCCGTGGGAAGATCGAGCCCGGCGAGCAGCGCGAGGAGCGTCGATTTGCCCGCCCCGGAGGGCCCGACGACCGCCACGGATTCGCCCGCAGCAATCGAGAAACTGACGTCAGAAAGAATGGTCAGACTGCCCTCGGGGCTGCTAACCTTTTTGCTGATACTGTGTGCCGCAAGAACGGCACTATCGCCTGAATCATTCGACATGCGTAGATTTCTGGTCCTTGTTGCTCTGCTGACGATCACCGGTGGCCATGCCGCCGACGTGCCGACCGTGCTGATATTCGGTGACAGCCTGAGCGCGGGTTACGGTATTGAGGTTGACCAATCGTGGGCCGCTTTGTTGCAGTCGCGACTCCGGGAGCAAGGGTACGAACATCGGGTCGTCAACGCCAGTATCAGCGGCGAAACCACCGAGGGCGGCGCTGAAAGAATCGGGCCGGCGCTCGAGAATTTTTCGCCCGAGCTGATCATCCTCGAACTCGGCGGCAACGACGGTCTCAGGGGTTTCCCGCCGGAGCGCACGCGGCAGAATCTCGAGAAGATCATCACGGCCGGCAAGGCCTCGGGTGCAGAGGTCGTGTTGCTCGGAATCCGGATCCCGAGTAATTACGGGCCGCGCTACACGCAGGCGTTCGAAAGTGTGTTCCGAGAGACGGCCGAGACACTCGACGTGCCGTGGATCGAGTTCTTCATGGATGGTATCGCGCTCGACGAGGAACTCATGCAGGCCGATGGCATTCACCCCAATGCCAAAGCCCAGCCGATGCTGCTCGATAACGCATGGCCGATCATAAGGGAGGCGCTGGGACCTGCAAACTGAACATCGAGGCAGTCGATGCTGCTATCCTGATCGCCTGACCGAGCATTAAAGAAACCAACGGTCTCACGAGGAATATCCGCGCGTGGAAAAAATCTGGTTGAAATCGTATCCGCCCGGCGTGCCCGAGCAGGTGCCGCGACCCAAATTCCGGTCGATCCGCGAAATGCTCGAGCACAGTTTCCAGGATTACGCGGAGAATCCCGCGTACACCAACATGGGAACGACGATCACCTACCGCGATCTGGACGAGCTGTCGATGCAGTTCGCCTGCTACCTGCAAAAGCACCTGGAACTCACGCGCGGCGAGCGTGTAGCAATCATGCTGCCGAACATTATCCAGTACCCGGTCGCAATGTGCGGCGCATTCCGTGCCGGGCTTGTCGTGGTCAACGTCAACCCCCTGTATACGTCCCGCGAACTGAAGCACCAGCTTGCGGATTCCGGCGCAAAGTGCATCGTCATTCTCGAAAACTTCGCGCACATCCTGGAGGAAGTCATCGACGACACCGACGTCGAGCACGTGATTACGACCGGCGTGGGCGATCTCCTGAAATTCCCAAAGAACCTGCTGGTGAATTTCGTGCTGCGCCACGTCAAGCGTGCGGTGCCTTCCTACAGGCTCAAGAACAGCGTCTCATTCAAGCATGCGCTGCACGCCGGCGCGAATGAGCAGCTCGGCCACGTCGAGATCGGCCTGGCCGATATCGCCTACCTGCAGTACACGGGCGGGACGACCGGCCTGTCCAAGGGCGCGATGCTGAGCCATCGCAACATGGTCTACAACGTCGAACAGTCCATACGCTGGCAGGGGGACGCCTACGACGGGGTGGAGCCCATGATCGCCATCACGGCGCTGCCGCTCTACCACATCTTTTCACTGCAGGGGAATTGCCTGCTGGTCATGGCACAGGGTGGTCTCAATGTGCTCATCACGAACCCGCGTGACATGCCGGGCTTCGTCAAGGAAATATCGAAATTCCGGTTCAACCTGGTCACCGGGGTCAATACGCTGTTCGCGGGGCTCCTCAACACGCCCGGTTTCAGCGACATCGACTTCAGCTCCCTGCGAGTCGTCGTTGGCGGCGGCATGGCCGTGCAGCCGGCCGTCGCGCGGGAGTGGGAAAAGGTCACCGGCAAGCCGATCGTGCAGGGCTACGGGCTGACGGAGACGTCACCGGCCGCCGTCTGCAACACCATCGACTGCGAATTCACCGGGTCCATCGGTCTGCCGATACCGTCCACGGAAGCGATGATTGCCGGCGACGACGGCAACGAATTACCGGTCGGCGAGATCGGCGAGATTTGCCTCAAGGGCCCGCAGGTCATGGAAGGCTACTGGCAACGGCCTGCGGAAACCGCCGAAGTCATGCTGCCCGGCGGATGGCTGCGCACCGGCGATATCGGGCGAATGGACGAGGACGGGTTTATCTACATTGAGGATCGCAAGAAAGACATGATCCTCGTATCGGGTTTCAACGTATATCCGAACGAGATCGAGAACGTGGTCGTGGAGATGGACGGCATACTCGAAGCCGCAGCAGTCGGTGTCGCCAACGAGAAATCCGGCGAGGTCGTGAAGTTATTTGCGGTCCGAACCGACAACAGCATTACGGAACAGGATGTGATCGACTACTGCCGCGACAACCTCACCGGCTACAAACGGCCGAAGATGGTCGAATTTCGCGACGAACTGCCGAAAACCAACGTGGGCAAGATCCTCCGCCGTGCGCTCAGAGACGAATAGCCATCTGTAGGAACGCGAGGGTCGCGGGCCGAGGCCCGCTCCTACAGCACGAAACGGTATCCTGTAGGAGCGCTTCTCGAAGCGCGACGATGGCGGGCCGAGGCCCGCTCCTGCAGCAACGAAACGGTATCCTGTAGGAGCGCTTCTCGAAGCGCGACGATGGCGGTTCGAGAACCGCTCCTGCTTCCTCGAAGAACATGAACACAAAGAAACTACTGCTTTTCCTGCCCTTGCTGCTCGCGGCCGTGCCGGCCGCGCTCGACCCGGTGCGCGTCGCGCCACATATCTACGAGACTGCATTCGAGAACGACCGCGTGCGCGTATTGAAAAAGGTCATTCGCAACGGCGAGACGCCACCCCTGCACTCGCACCCGGACAGCGTCGTCGTGTATCTGAACCCTTGCGCCTGGATGGAAGACGACGGCCAGGGTGGGCAACGCATGCAATCGTTCAAGTTCGGCGAACCCACCTGGGCGCCCGCCGAAACTCATGGCGGCGAGACCGCGAACGTCGTGCAGGAGTGCCACGTCGTCATCGTCGAGCTGCTCGAGTAGGGACAGCAGGTCAGTCGCCGTCACGGAGCGAACGGACCCGGATGACCTCTTCCTGGTCGTTCAGGTCGAGGTGTTCCTCCATTGTCGCAAGATCCTGACTGATCTCAGGCAGCACGACATTCTCCAGCGCCCGGACCCGCCGCTCCGTGCGCCGGTATTCACGCATCAGCCGTTCGACATTTGCCGTTATCGCGGCGAGCGGCGCGGCGGCCTCGAGCAAGGCCCGAAATGCGGCCGCGAGGTGACGCACTTCAGGGGATGGCCTGATCGGATCGCACGACAGCTCGGTACCGTCCGCGTGCAGGCTCGCCTCCACCAGGACCTGGCCGACATAGGGGCGCTCGGAGATCTCGGGCCCCGCACTGTTCAGCGTGTAACGGGGGTGTACCTGCAGGCCCTCGAGGCCCTGGTCGGCCGCAGCGGCTGGCAGCTGTTTCGCCGCCTCGTCCCAGCGCTCCATGAAAGTGGCGCGTGCCTCGCGCCAGGCCTCGCGCTGCCGCAGCAACTCCGCTGCGAGCAGGATTCGCTTCTCGTCGAGAAACTCGTAGCCGTCATTGACCAGTCTTTTCTCGTCCTGCAGGTCGAGAAATGCGCTCCGCGAGGCAGTTTGTGTGCGCGTCAGTTCAGGCATCAGGCTTCTGCCGTTTGATGTAATGCGTGATCTGCTCGTTGCTCAGGCGCGTCAGTTCACTTTCAGCGAGCAGGCCGAGGGTCTCCCAGCCGATGGCCATACTCTCCTCCAGCGTGCGCGCCGACGGCTGGTTGATCAGTTTCTCTTCGAACGCGTCGCCGAACGCGAGGTAGTCGCGGTCATTGTCGGACAGGCCTTCCTGGCCCATGACGCTCGCCAGCACCCGAACCCGGCGCGCATTCGCGTAGGCCGCAAACAACTGGCTGGCGAGAGCCGGGTGATCCGCGTCCGTGAACCCTTCGCCCGTACCGTAGTCCATGAGCCGCGAAAGGCTGGGCAGGACGTTGATCGGCGGATAGACGGCGCGGCGATCCAGCTCGCGGTCGAGCACGATCTGCCCTTCCGTTATGTAGCCCGTGAGATCGGGGATCGGGTGGCCGATATCGTCTCCGGGCAGCGTGAGTATGGGCAGCTGCGTCAGCGTGCCGTCATAGCCATGCAGGCAGCCCGCCCGCTCGAACAGGCTGGCCAGGTCGGAGTACATGTAACCCGGAAATCCCTTGCGGCCCGGAATTTCACCATGACTCGCCGAGACTTCACGCAGCGCCTCACAGTAGTTGGTCATGTCGGTCATGATGACCAGCACGTGGCGGCCCTCGACGAATGCGAGGTACTCCGCTGCCGTGAGTGCGAACCGCGGCGCGAGCAGGCGCTGCGCGCTCGATTCGTCGGCGCGGTTCAGGAACATTACCGTATGCCCGAGTGCCCCGCTCGACTCCATCGCCGAACGGAAACCCTCGCCGACATCGTGCGAGACCCCGATGCCGACAAAGACCACGGCGAACTCACCGCTGTCACTGTCCCGCAGGCGGGCGCGCTGCGCGATGGAGGTAGCCAGCCTGTCATGGGGAAGGCCACCACCGGAGAACAGCGGCAACTTCTGTCCGCGGACCAGGCTATTCATCAGATCGATCGCAGTGACCCCTGTCTCGATAAAGTCTCTCGGCAGGGCCCGTCGGGCCGGATTGATGGTCATGCCGTCGATGCGCAGACGCTGCATGGCCGGGATCGGCGTGTCGCCGTCCAGCGGCCGGCCGACGCTGTCGAAGACGCGGCCCAGCATGTTCGGTCCCACGTCGAAACACACCGGCTCGCCCAGCATCGCTACGATCGTGTCCTTGATGCCGAGGCCGGCGGTCTTCTCGAGAACTTCGACGACGACCGAGTCCTCGTCGAGCGTGGCGACGCGACCCAGTCGCTCGACGCCGTCCTGGCCGATGACGTGCAGCGCCTCGTTCAACCCCACGTTGACGGTCCGCCGCAGGAACAGCAGCGGACCCTCGACCCGCTGCACGGCATCCGCGATTCTGAACTCAGCGCGCACGAGCCTGCCTCTTCTCCAGCTGATCGAATTCTTCGTCGAGCCGCGCCATCAGCAACTGGAATTGCGCGACCTTTTCCTCGGGTATCTCCTCGCTGGCTCTTTGCAGCCTGCGCAGTACCGGCATTTCCGCAACGTGTTCGAGCTCCACATCATGCTGCAGCGCCTGCTCGGCGCGATCGACGAAGTGCAGAATTACGTGCACGAGCGCCGTCTGGCGCTCGGGCGAACAATAGCGATCGACTGAGGAGAACGCGGACTGCCGCAGAAGCGCTTCGTTGACGAGGTCCGCGCACAGCAGCGTGAGTTGTTGCCGCGGCGGCAGCGCGTCCTTGCCGACGATACGCGCCATGCGCTCGAGTCGTGCGCGCTGTTCGAGCAGCGTCAGGATGCGCCGCCGGTGGTCCATCCAGTCGGGATTGCCGCGCGCCCGCCACCATCGCGCGAGTGCATCGACGTCCTCCGAATACGACGTCAGCGGATGAATCGCCGGGAAGAAACGAGCCTGCGCACGATCCCTGTCCAGCGCCCAGAAACAGCGCACGTAGCGTTTGGTCTGGCTCGTCACGGGCTCGGAAAAGTCGCCCGCCGGCGGACTGACGGCCCCGATGATCGTCACCGAGCCGTCCTCGCCCTGCAGCGTTTCCACGTGGGCTGCCCTTTCATAGAATTCCGCGAGGCGAGAACTCAGGTAGGCGGGGAAGCCCTGTTCGCCGGGGAGTTCGCCGAGCCGGCCCGAGATTTCCCTGAGAGCCTCGGCCCAGCGCGTCGTCGAGTCAGCCATCAGCGCCACGTGCAGGCCCTGGTCGCGAAAGTATTCCGCGACGGTGATCCCGGTGTAGATACTCGCCTCGCGCGCTGCGACCGGCATATTGGACGTGTTAGCGATGATGACGGTTCGGTCGAGCAGCGGTTTGCCACTCCGCGGATCTTCCAGCGTCGGGAATTCGTTCAGCACTTCCGCCATTTCATTACCGCGCTCGCCGCAGCCAACGTAAACGATGACGTCGGCATCGCACCACTTCGCGAGGCTTTCCTGCAGGATGGTCTTGCCCGTGCCGAATCCGCCCGGTAATGCAGCTCGGCCGCCGCGCGCGACGGGAAACAGGGTATCCATGATGCGCTGGCCCGTAACCAGCGGTTCGCGCGGCGGGAGTCTCCTGGCCGCCGGGCGTGGGCGTCGAATCGGCCAGTAGTGTCCTGCAACAAGCCTGGTCTCGCTGCCTGACTCGTCGACCAGCACGCACAGTACTTCGTCGTCGGCATAATCACCCTCGGCCACGATCGAGAGCAGCTCACCGCCGGTTCCCGGCGGCACCAGATGCTTTTCCGCGATGCCATCCGAGCCGAACTCACCGATGACCTGTCCGGCGCGCAGCATGTCGCCCTGCTGCACCAGGGGCTTGTAACGCGTCCGCGCCGCAGCCTCCTCACGCATCCCCGGCTGCACCGTAACGCCGGACATCGTGGCGAGCGGCCGTAACAGTCCGTCGTAGATATTCCCGAGCAAACCGGGCCGCAGCCGGATCGACAGCGGCGCGCTGCTGCTCGTGACCCGGTCCCCCGGCCGCAATCCCGTCGTGTCTTCATAAACCTGGGCCACGATGCCTTCGGCGTCGACACGTATGACTTCGCCGAGCAGCTGCCGCTCACCGACGAGGATGGCGTCGCTGACGTGAAAACGGCCCGAGGTTCGTGCCCGGATCACGGGACCGCTCAACCAGCTGATCGTCGCGTCAGACATTCGCATCCCCCGGGCGCTCCGGAATCTGCCGCTCCCATGCGGCAAGCAATCGGCCCTCGACCGCATGGATATCGGCCATCAGCCCATCGACCGTGGCATCGAGGCAAGCCGATCCGAGCCGAATCCTGAGCCCGGCACTGATACCGGCATCCTCACGCAGCATGGGTTTCGGCAACCCGTGTGCGCCGAACGCCTTCTCGAGCCACCTCGAGTCGTCGCTCGACCAGTCGCGGGGGTGTTCAATCGTCCAGCGATCCGTGGCCAGCCGGCCGAGCGCCTCCCGGATCACCATTTCGCACCAGTTCCGGCGGCCCTCGACTTCGCGCCAACGCTCCCCGAATTCGGCGACGAGCAGCGGTATGGCTTCATGCAGGAATAGCCGGTACTGCTGCTGGACCTTGCGGCGTCCGGCGGTCTCGATCCGGTGGCGCGCATCGAGCAGTGCCGTTTCGCGCTGTCGCCGTTCCTCGATAACCGCCTTGTGGACGCGCGCGCGCATCCTGCGGCGGCTGTCAGACAACAGCTGCTCCGCCCTGCGGCCGGTCGCACTCTCGATCTCACGGCAACGTATATCCCGCTGGACCTTCAACGCAATCAGGACTGTTTCGACCTGCAGTTCGAGGATGCCCCGAAACTCGTTCATTGCTCGATTCCCAGCACGCGATCGACCTCCTTGTCCAGGTCGGGCGGCGCGATCCTGTTCGCCGCATCGGGTACGAGGAGAATCAGCGGCCGACCATCTCGTATGGCCGCATCGAGCCGATCAGCGTCCAGCTCCGCCGCGCAGGCGGCGGTCACCATCAGCAACCCGGGTTTGCCGAGCGCCGCTGCGAACACTTCCGCGACATCGCCTGCGTCGACGGCCGCCGCGTCTACGCCGACCAGGCGCCACGCAGCTGCCGATACTTCGTCACCGATGAAGGCCGGAACCGTCACGCTATCCGATCCTGTTCAGTATGAGGATCGCCACGATCAGTCCGTAAATCGCGATTCCTTCGGCAAGTCCGACGAAGATAAGCACACGGCCCAGCAGCTCGGGTTTCTCCGCGAGCGCGCCGACGGCCGCGCTGCCGACGTGGGCAACCGCGTACGCTGCGCCGACGGCAGACAATCCCGCCGCAATCGCGGCTGCCATCAGTCCCCAGCTGACGATCTCGGGTGCTACGACGGCGGCCGCGTCGGCGGCGAGGGAAGTGCTGCTCAGAATCAGCGCCGCGGTTGCGAGGACGGCGGTGAATATCGTGAGGAACGCAGCGATCGAGGCCGCTGCCTTTTTCTTGGTCATTGTTGCCTCCTGTGTTTCGGGGGCGGAGTTGTGGTGAGTGGCGCCAGGGGGCGAAACGGCCTGCCTTCGGCATGCAGAAACCGGATGAAGAACTCGAACAGGACCAGACGCGTCGTCTGGATCGAAACGACGAGACCCTCGAGCCCGATAATCAATACGTTGCCGAGCAAGAGGACGATCGCGGTGAGAATGATCGAATCCGTGGCGGCTGACAGTCCCACGATTGCCATGGACAGCCCGGCATGAGCGAGCGCGAAAGCGCCCACGCGCACGAATGAGACCGTATTGACGACGAGCTGCAGCGCCGACTCGACGAATTCCGCTGCGGCGGTGCCGGCTGCCCGTAATCGGCGCCCGGGAGAAACGAGTGCATGCCCTGCGACGAACCACAAGGCGCCAAGCAGCGCCAGCCAAAGCAGCCGCGGTTCCCGTATCGATCCGAGCAGGGCGATGTAACAGAGCATCAGCCCGGCGCCGGTTTGCCACCAGTAGCGGCCCTTGCGTTGCCAGTACGACTGCAGAGCATCGAGACACATACCGATCAGCAACAGGGCCGCGCCGCCGGCCATCGGCACGAGCAGCATCAGCACGGGCTCCTCGATGGGATGCACCCATAGCGGTTCGAAAATCGACTCGAGCGCGAACACGCTGCCGAATGCGAAGCCGAACAGGATGCTCATCGCGCCGCCGTAAATGAGCAGCCTCAGCACCGGGTAACGCCGCCGCAGGATAAAACCGGCAGCCAGCAGCACCGCGCCGTGGCCGACGTCGCCGAACATGTAGCCGAACATGAGCGGGGTCGCAATAGCGACCACGCGGGTCGGGTCAGCTTCCCCGGCGGCGGGTATCCCGAGCATCTCGGTAAACATCTCGAATGGACGCATCCACCGCGGATTCTTCAGCAACAGCGGTGCTTCGTAGCCTGCCGGTGCCTGGGTCAGCTGCAGAAGGCCCCTGACGCCGGCCTCCGCGAGCATCGCCTGCAGCTCGTCTTCGTTTTCGACACTGGTCCAGCCGCTGATCCACGCAAAGTTCTCCGTAGCCGAAATCTCGGGCACGCTCTTCACGTACCAGCGCACGAATATCGCATCGGCGAGTGCATCGGCCACATCGTGGCGCTGGTGGAGGTTGCGCAGCGTCTGCTCCGTGTCCTCGATCTGGCGGCGGGTCTCGAATAATCGCTCTCGCATCACGGCTTCGGCGTCGGCCGCCCGCGCCGGCAGGTCCTCGGGAAGACTCAGCCGGCGCGCTCGCTGCGCGTGCAGCTGGTGCTCGAGTTCCGACATCTCGTCCGGCAACCCGACCGCCATCAGGAAGCGACGGGCCGGTATCACGACTCGCTGCACGATCACCGTGCCCGGCGTGGTGCCGGGCCATTCGCCGGGGCCGAGCAGGAACAGGCCGCTGTCCAGCATCGGGCCGGCTCGCGAGAACTGCCCGAGATCCGGAAGTGAGTCCGCTTCGGACAGCATCTCGAGCAGCAATTCCTCGTCGTTCGAGCGCTCGGTGAGGCGCTCGAGGCGTTCGACGACTTCCTGCGCATCGTCTACCCACCCGCGCAGCCGGTCGAGGGAACGCTGCAGCATGTTGTAGGGCTCGGCACGTTCGTCGGGCTCGTGCGGCGTTGGTGGCGGCCAGTGATGCTGGTAGAGCCGCTCCAGTTCGTCGAATTCTTCCAGCAGCTCGCGGCACTCCGGCATCAGCATTGGCACCTTTCCCTCGCCATGGCTTTGCAGCTCGACGCGCCTGGAGGACGCGAGCACTTTCATCGCCTCAGCGAGGTCATCACGCATCACCAGCAGCTCGAACCAGCTGGCACTCGCCGGTCTGAGGCTCATGCCGCTGCCTCCATGTCGAGGTCATTGAACACCGCCCTCCGCAACAGCCCCTGCCGCAGCCGATGCAGCTCCAGCGCGCAGAGCAGCAAGTGGCAAAAGACGGTGGCAGGCTGTTCGCGATGCCTGCGCAGGGTACGCAGGGCATGCCGCTCAAGGGCGCCTCGCCAGTCGTCCGCCCCGTCTCCCTGGCTGACGGTGGCGTAACGTTCGACCAGCGATACCAGGTTTGCCAGTGCCCGGGTGTCCGCGGCTTCGTCGGGCCAGAGTCGCCGCCAGTGCATCAACCACCCGGCCCGCACATGCTCACCGCTGCGGTCATGCGCGATGAGGCCAGGCAGCGCTTCCTCGATGCCTGCCCGGACAGTGTCGGCATCATTGCTTGCGAAAGTCGACAGCTCCGGGTCTTCGTTCATCCAGGGCAGGGCCGCGCCACCCTGCAGTAGGTGACTCAGGGCCGGCAGCTCCGCGAGCCAGGCGGTCCAGGCCACCGCGTCGCGCCATCTCAACGGCACCCAGCCTGTAGCCAGACCGACCTCCCTGTGCCATTCGAGCCTCAGGGACCTCTCGATTGCGTGCGGCGACGTCGTCGCCAGGAAGTGTTCGACCCGGGGCGCCAGCGTCGTGCCGCGCGCCAGGTGCAGGTATTGCGCCAGTCCGACGCTCGACTCCAGCAGGCTCCAGGTATCGGCGCTCAGTCGGTCGCCCTGTCGCGCCTGCGCGCGCGCCTGGGCATAGGCGAACTCAACGGGCATCGGAGGAGCCCGGAGTCGTCAGCTCTGCAGCTACGACACGCACGGCCTCCTTCAAAGCGTCCTGTCCGTGACCGCCGGTGGGAGATTCGCTGGCCGCGGCGGCGTCCTTTTCCATGCGGGACACGATTTCGTGCGTGCGTTCTTCGCACGCGGCATGCAGCCTGACGAGGCGCTGCTGCGTTCTTCTCGCCATCGCCCGAATCGTCTTGCGGGTGGATTGCAGTGTCTCGTCTGCCTGGCTCTGGCACGCAGCAATCTGCGCCAGCGCGTCCTTCTCGGCGCTGAGAACGCGTGACATGGCCTTCTCGACGGACATCGTGGAATCCGTCTTGGCACTCATAAGCTCATTCTCGGAGCGCCGGCATGGGCGGGCCATACGTACTAGTACTGAGAATCGTTCGGTGCGCCGGGCAGGCGCCCCGGGGGCACCTTTTCTGTAGGAGCGCGCCTCGGCGCGCTATCGCGGTTCGAGAACCGCTCCTACAGCCTCGCCGGTCTTTAAAGTGGCGATCAGGCGCTCCGGGGCACCTTTTCTGTAGGAGCGCGCCTCGGCGCGCGATCGCGGTTCGAGAACCGCTCCTACACGTGGTACTGAGGACTCAGCTCGTGAACCGCGTCCAGGAGCACCCCGAGGTGGTCGGGATCGATGTCGGGCGTGATGCCATGGCCGAGGTTGAAGACGTGGCCCGGCCCCTTCCCGTAGCTGGCCAGCGCATCGGCAACCGCCTGCCGGATGACCTCCGGAGACTCGCGCAATGTCGCAGGATTCACGTTGCCCTGCAGCGCGACCTTGTCCTCGACATAGGTTCGCGCCGTCTTCAGGTCCGTCGTCCAGTCCACGCCCAGGGCGTCACAACCGGTGCCCACCATGTCGGCCAGCATCTCGCCTGCACCCTTGGTGAACAGGATGACAGGGATGCGCTGGCCGTCCTTCTCGCGCGTCAGTCCGTCGACGATCTGCTGCATGCTCGCCAGCGAGAAGCGCCGGTAGTCGTCGCGGGCGAGCGCGGCGCCCCAGGTGTCGAAGATCTGGATCGCCTGGGCACCCGCCTCGATCTGTGCATTGAGATAGTCGGTCGTCATTTTCGCGACCTTCCCGAGCATTGCTTCCAGCGCAGCGGGGTCTTCCTTCGCGAGCCCCTTGATGATTGCGAAGTCGCGGCTGGACCCACCCTCGACCATGTACGTACCGACCGTCCATGGGCTGCCCGAGAACCCGATCAACGGCACTGCGCCATCGAGCTCGCGACGGATCGTGCGTACTGCATCGAACACGTAGCCGAGGGTCTCGTGCACGTCCGGGACCGGTAGATCCTGAATAGCTGCGACGTTCCGAACCGGGCGCTCGAACTTCGGCCCTTCGCCTTCCGCAAACCGGAGCCCGAGGCCCATCGCATCCGGGACGGTGAGGATGTCCGAAAACAGGATCGCGGCATCGAGCTTGTAGCGCCGCAACGGCTGCATCGTTACCTCGCAGGCGAGTTCGGGATTGCGGCAAAGGCTCATGAAGTCACCTGCCTGCGCCCGCGTTGCGCGATACTCCGGCAGGTAGCGTCCGGCCTGGCGCATTATCCAGACCGGAGTGCGCGGCACGGGCTGGCGTAACAGCGCGCGGATCAGCAGGTCGTTTTTTAGCTTGGTCATGAGAATTGTGCCTCGATGGATGCCTGTATGGATTCCGCGGCTTCGCGCGGGCTGGCCGCCTCGCGGATGGGTCGGCCGACGACGATGTAGTCGGCGCCGTTGGCAAATGCGGTCTCGACGGTGACTACACGCTTCTGGTCACCTGCCGGCTTGTTGTCGACGGGGCGAATCCCGGGTGTCACGACGACCAGCTTCTCGTCGACGAACTCCCTCAAGCGCGGCACCTCGAGGCCGGAGGAGATGACGCCGTCGCAGCCGGCCTCCAGCGCTCGCCTGGCGCGAGACAAAACGAGGTCACCCACGTCGCAATCAAATCCCAGGTCGTCCAGGTCGCCGCGGTCGAGGCTGGTCAGTACCGTGACGCCAAGGACCTTGAGTGTGTCACCCTTGTTATCCGCGGCCGCTTCCATGATCGACTGGTTGCCGTGCACGGTCACGAAGCTCGCGCCCCGATCCTTCAGCTGCCGCACCGCCGAACCGACCGTTGCCGGGATATCGAAGAACTTGAGGTCGCAGAACACTTTCCTGTCCCGCGCCAGCATCCAGTCGAGCAGGTCAAAATAGCCGCCGCTCATCATCAGCTCTAGGCCGAGCTTGTAGAAGGTGACTGCCTCGCCAAGTTCTTCCGCAAGCGCCATTGCGGCACCACAGTCGGGAACGTCCATGGCGAATATCAGGCGGTCTCTGCAGGGAATGTCTTTCGGAGGCACATCAGGGTCCAGGTTTGTTGGCCGGCCGCGAATTCTAACCCGAGATGCGGCTGTGTTCAGCGAATGCGTACCGATCCGTCATTCCCGCGATATAGTCGGCCACGACGCGCGCCCTCGCCGTATCGTCGCCGTCCGCGGCGGCCGCCGCGAACTCGCTGGGCATGCGGTTGACGTCGTTCATGAAGGTCTCGAAGAGATCCCGCAGCACCGTCTGTACCTTGCGCGTCATCTCGAGCTTCTGTTCATGGCTGTAAAGGTGACTGTGGAGAAACTGCTTCAGCAGGCGGTGCTGCTCGCCGATTTCCGCAGAGAACCCGACGAGCGGCCGGCCCGCGGCGCGGACCTCGTCGATGGATTCGGGCGCTGCCTCATCGAGGTTGTGTTTTGTCGTTTCTATGAGATCAGTAACGACGGCGTTGATCATGCGGCGGATGATCTCGTAAATCAGACGCCGATCCTCGAGGCCCGGGTAACGTCGGGCAACCTCCCGATATTGTGTGTCGAACAGCGGTTGCTCCCTGAGCTGCTCGAGGCTGATGAGTCCTGCGCGATAACCGTCGTCGACGTCGTGATTGTTGTAGGCAATGGCATCACACATGTCCGCCAGCTGGGCCTCCAGCCCCGGCTGGGTGCGGTTGAGGAAGCGCTCGCCAACGTCGCCGAGCATCTTCGCGTTCTTCTTCGAACAGTGCTTGAGAATGCCCTCCCGCGTTTCGAACATCAGGTTGAGCCCGGGAAAATCGGCGTACTTCGCTTCGAGTTCGTCGACGACGCGCAATGACTGCAGGTTGTGCTCGAAGCCACCGTAGTCGCGCATGCAGGCATTGAGCGTGTCTTGCCCGGCATGGCCGAACGGCGTATGGCCGAGATCGTGCGCGAGGCAGATGGCCTCCGTCAAAGGCTCGCTGAGCTGCAGGGCCACCGCGACGGATCGACCGATCTGGGCAACCTCCAGCGAATGCGTCAGGCGCGTGCGATACAGGTCGCCTTCGTGATTCACGAACACCTGGGTCTTGTAAACGAGCCGTCGGAAGGCAGTGGAGTGGATGATGCGATCGCGGTCTCGCTGATATTGCCCGCGGTAACGTGCATCGGGCTCCTCGTAGCGTCGGCCTTTCGACCGCGCCTCCGTTGCGGCATAAGGCGCGAGCGGCGCTGCGTGCATCAGTTTGCGGCCCCCAGCACGGCACCGAGCCGCGCTGCATCGTAGTCACTGGAGACGAATGCGTTGCCCAGTTCACGCAGCAGCACGAAGCGCAGCTGCTTCTTCCGTACCTTCTTGTCCATGCCCATGGCGGCCAACAGGTCGCTCGCGGCAATCGCCGGCGGGCGCGTGGGCAGCCCCGCGCGTTCGAGCAGCTTGCGGATTCGCTCCGCAGCAGCCGCGTCTTCCCCGCTCAGCTTCGCGGCCATCACCATGCCGGCCGCAACCGCCTCGCCGTGCAGCCATTCGCCGTAACCCTGGCAGCGCTCGATCGCGTGACCGAATGTATGGCCGAAGTTCAGTATCGCGCGGCGGCCGCTCTCGCGCTCGTCGTCGGCGACGATCGCCGCCTTGAGTTCGCAGGAGCGCCGTATCGCGACGGCCAGGGCTCCAGCGTCGCGTCCGATCAGCGCGTCCAGGTTGTCTTCGATCCAGGCGAAGAACTCCGCGTCGACGATGGCGCCATACTTGATGACCTCGGCGAGCCCGGCCCGGAGCTCACGGTCAGGCAGCGTCTGCAACGTGTCGGTGTCGATCAGGACCGCCCGCGGCTGGTGGAACGCACCGATCAGGTTCTTGCCCGAGGCATGATTAACGCCGGTCTTACCGCCCACAGAGCTGTCGACCTGTGCAAGCAACGTCGTCGGCACCTGTATGAAATCGACCCCGCGCATGTAGCAAGCCGCGGCGAAACCCGTGATGTCCCCCACGACGCCGCCGCCCAGCGCAACGAGCGTGGTATCGCGGTTCGCACCTCCTTCGACGAGGGTATCGAGGATATCCTCGACGGTTTCCAGCGTCTTGTAGGCCTCACCGTCGGGCAGGGCGATTGCCCGAACCTGTTTGCCGGAGAGGTCGGCCAGGAGTGGCTCGAGATAGAGCGGCTCCACGGTCTCGTTGGTCACGACGAGGCAATCCGGGCCGCCCAGGTGCGCCGAAAGATCGAAGCCGCCGCGGAGCAGGCCGTTGCCAATGACGATGGGATAGCTGCGCTCGCCGAGCTCGACCGTTATTGATCGCGTGTCAGACATGGTGGCCGTAGATTACAACATCCCGCGCCGTAGAAACTCCCTGTAGGAGCGCTTCTTGAAGCGCGAATTGTGTCTGCGACAGGTCGCGGTTCGAGAACCGCTCCTACAGCCTCGTCGACAAACACCCCGAACCGGGCTCCCGTGGTCACGACGAGACGCACAGGCGCCCCGGGGTGTTTCTCGACCGAAGTAAAGCGCAGCCGCGCGTAGCGCGGCGAGCCATGAGTGAGAGAAATTCCCCGGGCGCCTGTGTCCCGGTGAACGCGGCGAGCGCGGCGGTGGGGTTACTCAGAGGCGGTTCATGATGTCGTTGGCGACGGCGCGTACCTTGCGGCCGTCGGTGTCGACGGTCAGGTCCGCGATCTCCCTGTATAGGGGCTCACGCGTCGCCATCAGCGCCTCGAGCACCGAGCGCGGATCATCGTCTTCCAGCAGCGGCCGGGGCCGCCCC
Organism: Gammaproteobacteria bacterium; assembly: GCA_009937525.1. GTDB lineage: Bacteria > Pseudomonadota > Gammaproteobacteria > Steroidobacterales > Woeseiaceae > UBA1847. The sequence goes on along the minus strand of JAACFE010000036.1, from coordinate 457 downwards.
CTGCGCGTTCGCGACAGCTGTTGGTCGACGCTGGTGTGCAGATAGACGACGAAACCGCGTGCACCGAGATGATTCCGGTTCTGCGGATCCATGATGACGCCGCCGCCCGTGGCGAGAACGATGCCGTCTTTCCGCGACAGATCATCGATGACCCTGGCTTCGCGCTGGCGAAAACCGGCCTCGCCTTCCTTTTCGAAGATGAACGGGATATCGACACCCGTGCGCGACTCGATTTCCATGTCGCTATCGAAAAACTCGAGGTGCAGCATTCGGGCCAGCTGCCGCCCGACGGCGGACTTGCCCGCGCCCATCGGGCCGATGAGAAACAGGTTTTGCGGATGCCTCACGTATGTCTCGCAACGAAAACTCAAAAGAGAAAGCCAACCCGAAGGTTGGCTTTCATCGCGTTACTCTAATTTGTCACTTAGTAGATTGTCGAGCCTTCCTCGAGAATGCG
>JAACFE010000035.1 GCA_009937525.1 Gammaproteobacteria bacterium | reverse complement strand
TCCCGGGGCTGCCACCAGCTCATCCGCCAGGGCGCCAAGCTCGTCGAAGCGGCCGACGACATCGTTGCCGAGCTCGCGCCCCTGGCGGGGCACCTGTTGCAGACCATTGATGAACCCGCATCGCCGGATCAGGCGGCGGTGCGGGGCGAGGAACCGGATGAAGAGTATGTAAAACTTCTCGATGCGATCGGTCACGATCCCGTGAGCACCGACCAGCTCGTCGAACGTTCCGGATTGACGATCGATCAGGTTTCCTCCATGCTTCTGATCCTGGAGCTAGAAGGAAAGATCGAGAAGCTGTCCGGCGGACGCTACTCAGCACTGAGCTAGATATTTAGTAAAACGCCAGCCACCAATGGAGCCGCTCCAGGAATGAAAGAAAACGTACTCGACGTATTGATGTACCTGTTTGAAACATACGTCGACACTGACGAAGATCCGGAACCCGATCAAAACGAACTTCGTGGCGAGCTGGCGAGCGCCGGTTTCGGCGATGCGGAAATCGATCGCGCACTCGACTGGCTGGAATGCCTGTCGGAAGACCAGGCAGACTGTGTCTTTAACGCCCAGACCGCGCACGGCACCCGCGTCTATAACAGCGTCGAGCAGGAGCGGCTCGATGTTTTCTGTCGCGGCTATATCTCGTACCTGGAGCAAATCGGTATCCTGTCGCCGGTGCAGCGCGAAATCCTCGTGGACAGGCTGCTGGCGCTGGATGCGCCCGATATCGACGTCGAGCAGATCAAGTGGGTGGTATTGATGGTTCTGTTCAGCCAGCCGGGGCAGGAACTGGCCTATGCGCGCATGGAAGACCTCGTTTTCGAGGAGAATACGGGAGCCGTTCACTAGCGCGAAGTAACCCGGGTTGCGGCTTGCCGGAATTGCCAATTCTTGACACGCTGCGACGAAGCCTGTAATTCAACCGCGGCATTGACCGCGGTTTTTCATTGTATGCCCAAGAATCTTGTCATTGTCGAATCGCCCGCGAAGGCGAAGACCATCAGCAAATACCTCGGGAAGGATTTCGAGGTGATGGCGTCCTATGGGCACGTTCGCGACCTCATTCCCAAGGAAGGTGCCGTCGACCCGGACAACGATTTCGCCATGAAGTACCAGGTCATCGAGCGCAGCGAGAAACACGTCAATGCGATCGTTCGCGCGCTGAAGAAGGCCGACGCGCTCTATCTCGCAACTGACCCCGACCGTGAAGGCGAGGCCATCTCCTGGCACCTGATCGAGCTGCTGAAAGAGAAAGACGCCCTAAACGGCAAGCCTGTACACCGCGTCGTCTTTTACGAGATCACGAAGAACGCGGTGCAGGAGGCGATCGATCATCCCCGGAAAATCTCGGGCGACCTGGTCGGTGCGCAGCAGGCGCGCCGCGCACTCGATTACCTGGTGGGCTTCAACCTGTCGCCGCTACTCTGGAAGAAAGTGCAGCCCGGCCTGTCCGCCGGCCGCGTCCAGAGCCCCGCCTTGCGAATGATCGTCGAGCGCGAACTCGAAATCGAAGCGTTCAAGGCGCGCGAGTACTGGACCATCGAAGCCGACCTGAGCAAGGACAGGCAGCCCTTCGCGTCACGCCTGGTTTCCTACAAGGGCGACAAGGTCGAACAGTTCAGCTTCGAGAACGAGGCAGTTGCGCGCGATGTCGAGAAGACCCTGCGCGAAGCCGCCGATGGCAAACTGAAGACGATCAGCGTCACGAAGAAACAGCGGCGGCGCAACCCGGCAGCGCCATTCACGACGTCCACGCTGCAGCAGGAGGCGTCGCGCAAACTCGGATTCAACACGCAGCGCACGATGCGCACGGCGCAGCGTCTCTATGAAGGTATCGAACTGCCCGGCGAAGGCAATGTCGGTCTCATAACGTATATGCGTACCGACTCGGTAACGCTGGCCGAGATCGCGGTGAGCGAGATTCGCGATGTCATCGCGGAACGCTACGGCAAGAAGAACGTTCCCGACGAGCCGCGTCAGTTCAAGACCAAGTCGAAGAACGCGCAGGAAGCACACGAAGCCGTTCGGCCGACGTCGGTGGCGCGCCACCCGGACGATCTCAAGGGCGTACTCGAAGACGACCAGTTCAGGCTCTACTCACTGATCTGGAAACGGACGATGGCATGCCAGATGGTCCCTGCCGTTTTCGACACGGTTGCGATCGATTTTGCCGCCGGCCCGCAAGAGGACGGCCACGTGTTCCGCGCCAACGGCTCGGTCCTCGTCGAGCCCGGTTTCATCGCCGTCTACCAGGAAGGCATTGACGACGCCAAGGATGACGAAGGCGACCGCCTGCTGCCGGAGATCGAGGAGGGCGATATCGTCGATCTCGACGAACTCCGTCCGGAGCAGCATTTCACGGAACCGCCGCCGCGTTACACGGAGGCGAGTCTCGTCAAGGCGCTCGAGGAATACGGAATAGGCCGCCCGTCGACGTATGCCAGCATTATCGCGACACTCAAGAATCGCGAGTACGTGGAAATGGATGGCAAGCGTTTCCTGCCGACCGACATCGGGCGGATCGTGAATGGCTTCCTGACCGACCACTTCACACAGTACGTCGACTACGATTTCACCGCGCGCCTCGAGGACGACCTTGACGCGGTATCCCTGGGTGAAAAGGACTGGGTTCCTCTGCTCGACAATTTCTGGCGTCCTTTCCGCGATCTGTGCGAAGAGAAGGAGTCGTCCGTCACGCGCGAGCAGGTTGCACAGGCGCGGGAGCTCGGCACCGACCCCAAGACCGGCAAGCCCGTCACGGTTCGAATGGGCCGCTACGGGCCGTTCGTCCAGATCGGCACCAAGGACGACGAGGAAAAACCGAAGTTTGCCGGCCTGCGGCCAGGGCAGAAGATGAACGACATCACCTTCGAAGAGGCGATGGAGTTGTTCAAGTTGCCCCGCAAGCTGGGCGAGACGCCCGATGGGCTGCCGGTCTCAGCCAGCGTCGGTCGATTCGGGCCCTACGTCCGCTACGGCGACAAGTACGTGTCGATCCGCGGCGACGACGATCCCTACACCATCGAATTGCCGCGCGCGCTCGAACTCATCGAACTCAAGAAGATCGAAGACGCGAATCGCATCATCCAGGACTTCGAGGAAGAAGGCATCCAGGTCCTGAACGGCCGCTACGGGCCGTACATCACGAACAAGAAGAAGAACGCGCGTGTGCCGAAAGACCGGGACCCGAAATCGCTGACGCTCGATGAGTGCCAGGAACTGCTCGCCGCAGCGCCTGAGCGCGGCCGACGCGGAAAAAAGAAAACGAAGAAGAAGACGGTGAGCGAGGCTGCCCCGAAGAAAGCGGCCGCAAAGAAAAAGGCGGCGAAGAAGAAGACCAAGAAGAAGGCCTCAAAGAAAGCCGCAAAAAAGAAATCGGGTTGATTGGCAGGAACGGGTCGCGATGATTGCTGCGAGTCGAGCGTCCGACGTATTGCTTGGCGGTGGCGTGATCGCTTATCCGACCGAAGGCGTGTTCGGTCTCGGCTGCCTTCCCGACGATATCGAAGCGGTCGAGAGAATCCTCGCGATCAAGCAGCGCAGTCCGCGAAAGGGCCTCATACTGATCGCCGCGCGCGGCGAACAGTTCGACGACTGGGTCGACCCTTCGCTTCGCGGCGTACTGCCGGATCCGGACCCGCGCCAGCCGGTCACCTGGACCGTCAGGCCCGCGGCTCGAGTGCCGGCGATCGTCACCGGCGACAACCCCGGCCTCGCAGTTCGCATCACCACCAATCCGATCGCGGCGGCGATATGTGAGGCCGTAGGCATGCCGATCGTTTCCACGAGCGCGAACGTTGCCGGCAGGCCTGTCGCCCGGAACTCCTTTATCCTGCGTCGAAGTTTCGCGCATCTTGTAGACTATGTCGTCCCCGGCGAGTGCGGGCCCGCGAGCGGGCCTTCGGAGATCAGGGAACTCGAAACGGGGCGGGTATTGAGGCCGGGACGATCATGAGTGATATCAACCAGGTCAAAGACTACCTGCAGTCGTTGCAGAACCGGATCGTCTCGGAGCTGGAACACTTCGACCGCAAAGAGACGTTTCATCGTGATGGCTGGGATCGGCCGGGAGGCGGCGGCGGAGTAAGCTGCGTGCTCAAGCGCGGCGGCATCTTCGAACAGGCCGGCGTCAACTTCTCGCACGTGTTCGGAGAGCAATTGCCGCCATCCGCGAGCAAGTCGCGACCGGACCTGGCCGGCCAGGGATTCCAGGCCATGGGCGTATCGCTCGTCCTGCATCCCGAGAACCCGTACATACCGACGACGCATGCGAACCTGCGTTTTTTCACCGCGGGAGACGCGGACAGCGACCCCGTCTGGTGGTTCGGCGGCGGCTTCGACCTGACCCCGTACTACCCGTTTCACGAAGACGTGGTTGCCTGGCACGTCGCCGCAAAACGCACCTGCGATCCGTTCGGTGAGGACCGCTACCCGAAATACAAGCGCTGGTGCGACGAGTACTTCTTTCTCAAACACCGCAACGAAACACGCGGTGTCGGCGGCCTGTTCTTCGACGACCTCAACGACATGGGCTTCGACAGGAGCTTCGAGTTCCTGCGTTCGGTCGGCGACAGCTTCATGAAGGCTTATGGCCCCATCGTCACGAAGCGACGTGAGCACCCGTGGGGAGAGAGGCAGCGGGAATTCCAGCTGTACCGGCGGGGCCGGTATGTGGAATTTAACCTGATCTACGATCGCGGCACCCTGTTCGGACTGCAGTCCGGCGGCCGCACCGAGTCGATACTGATGTCCCTGCCGCCACGGGTTCGTTACGAATACGACTGGCGGCCGGAGCCCGGCTCGCCCGAAGCGTCACTCTATACCGACTACCTGAGGCCACGTGACTGGCTGGCGGAAACCGGTCGTTCCGATCATGGATGACGACACCGTTTGCTTTTGCCGGAGCGGATGGTAACGTCAAACGCTTCGAAGCGCGCTCGGGCGCTTTAGCGAGCAGCGATGGCCTGGATTGACGAGATCGAGATCAGTGATGCCGATGGCCGCCTGGCCGAGATATACCAGGAGCTGGTCGAGAAGCGCGGCAAGGTCTCGAACATCCTCAAGGTGCACAGCCTCAATCCCGAGGCGTTGTCCGGCCACCTCGACCTGTACATGACGCTCATGTTCGGCAAGTCCGGACTGAGTCGCGCCGAGCGCGAGGCGATCGGCGTGGTCGTCTCCGCCGAGAACGACTGCGCATACTGCGTCAACCATCACGCCGAGGCTCTGCGGCATTTCATCAAGGACGACGAAACGCTGAACATGCTGATGACCGCCGACGGCCTGGAAACGCTCGAGCCTCGCCTGTCGAATATCGTTCGCCATGCGGAAAAACTGACCTCCGCGCCGGAGGCCATGACCGAGTCCGATCTGGGTGAGCTCAGGGCCGTAGGCCTGAGCGACCAGGACATCCTCGACCTGACGCTCATCGCGGCCTATTTCAATTTCGTCAATCGTCTCGTACTGGGCCTCGGTGTCGAGTACACGGACGAGGAAATCGCGGGCTATCTGAACGACTGAGGCAGCCTTGCCCCGCTGGCGGCGCCATTCCCGAATGTGGTAACTTCGTTAAAAATCCACCACTTCGGAAATACTTCTTAAGTTGGTTCAAAAAAACCCTAGGCGGGTCAGTTGCTTACTTGCACTGAACCGGACTCTCGGGCCGTCGGAACTTTCGTGAAACTGATCATTCCTCTCACCAGTCTTTGCCTGTCGCTCTGCGCCGTCGGCGCTTATGCCGGCAACGATTCGCCGCTGCGCGACGCCGGCATCGCTCGAGGCCTGCAGCTCGAGGGTATCCAGGATCCCGACGCACGGAAGGTCTATATCGTCCAGCTCCGCACGCCCTCGGCTGCGGAGTATTACTCGGCGTTGCGAAAGAGCACCGCGGCCGTAAGCGTTCGGAAACCGCCGCGGGTGCGCTTCGACAAAGCCAGTGCCGCAATCGAGATCTATGCCGAGAAGCTTCGGGCCGAGCAGGAGGGGCTGCTTACGCTGGCCGCGCCCGATGCGCAGAAACTCTATAGCTACCGCTACGGCTTCAACGGATTCGCGGCCATGATGACCGCAACCCAGGCGCATAAACTCGAGAACATGCCGCAGGTCCTGCACGTCTGGGAAGACGAGATCAGGCCGATGGCAACCAATTTCAGTCCGAATTTCCTCGAACTGTTCGACGCTGACGGCGGACTGCGCGGACCCAAAGGGCTGGACGGGGATGGCATAGTCATTGGCTTCATCGACAGCGGAATCTATCCCGAACACCCCGCCCTCGCGGACACACAGGAGGCCGACCGGCCCAGCTTGTGCCGCAGCACCTGGGCGGAGGTATCGTTTCTCGGGCGCTGGCTCTGCCGCCGATTCGACAAGCGCGAGGACAAGCTTGTCTACGAGCCACCGGAAGACTGGAACGGTATTTGCGAGACAGGCGAGAGCTTCGATGAAATCCACTGCAACAACAAGCTGATTGGTGCTCGCTACTTCATCGCCGGCGCCGAAAATTCCGGTCCGCTCGATGCGGGCGAAATCCGGTCGGCGCGCGACGTGGACGGTCACGGCACGCATACGGCCACGACGGCTGCCGGCAATCGCGTGCAGTCCTCCATTTTCGGCACCTTGATCGGTAACGTCGAAGGCATCGCGCCACGCGCGCGCGTCGCAGTCTACAAGGCCTGCTGGCTTCGTCCCGGCGATACGCGTGCCAGCTGTAACACATCGGACCTCGCAAATGCCATCGACACGGCCGTCGCCGACGGCGTCGATATCATCAACTACTCGGTCGGCAGTTCGATGCTGCAGATTACCGCCCCGGACGACATTGCACTGATGAACGCGACCAAGGCCGGTGTCCTGGCGGTCGTCGCGGCGGGCAACGAAGGCCCCAACCTCGGCACCATAGGATCTCCCGCCGGCGGGCCCTGGGCGATAACGGTCGGCGCCTCCACGCGCGACGGTGACACATCCGTCGAGGCAATGCAGATCAACGAGCCGCCGTCGATCGCCGGCAAATACGCGGTCAAGGAGGCCAATTTCACGCCACCGCTGCGAGACAGCGACCCGATCGAAGCGCCGTTGATCCTCGTGGACGACGGCGACGATGCCAGCGGCACCGGCACCACGGCCGACGCCTGCGAACCCTTGATCAACGTCACCGATATCAGCGACAACATCGCTTTCGTCGAGCGCGGCGGCTGTAACTTCGACGTTAAGATCCAGAATGCCGGCGACGCGGGCGCCGTTGCCGCCGTCGTCTATAGCATCGCGGGCGACCCGATCGTGATGAACGGAAATGCCGCCATCGTCGACATTCCGGCGGTCATGATCGGTCAGGCAGACGGCAACCTGATCGTTGCCGAAATAGAAGCCGGAAACGACATTACCGCCGTGCTCGAGAAGAGCCTGCTACTCACCGAGCCCGAGACCGGCAACGTGATGGCGACGTTTTCGGCGAGAGGCCCCGGACCCGTCCGTGACATCGTGAAGCCCGACGTCTCGGCGCCTGGCGTCAACATTCTCGCAGGCTTCACGCCCGAGACCGCCAATTCGATGCCTGACGAAACCTTCGCCTATCTGAGCGGCACCTCCATGTCGACGCCACACGTCGCGGGGGCCGCGGCGCTGCTCATGCAGGCGCACCCGGAGTGGGGGCCGTCGACCGTCAAGTCCGCACTGATGACCAGCGCGAGGCAGGACCTCGTGCAGCCGGACGGCGAGAGCGCCGCCAACCCCTTCGACTACGGCGCGGGCCACATCGTGCCGAACGGTGCCCTGAATCCGGGGCTGGTCTACGACGTGAGCGACGACGAATTCGATGCGTTCGCCTGCGGCACCGAATCGCCGGCCGTGGCGGAGTCCCGCTGTGACGAACTCGAGGGCGCCGGCGTGTCCTTTGCGGCGGAAGACCTCAACCAGCCGTCGATCGGCCTGGCCCGGCTGGCCAATGAGCAGACGATCAGCCGCCGCGTCACGAACGTCAGCGAAGAATCCCAGACCTTTGTCGCGTCGGTCTCGGCGCCGCCGGGAATCCGGGTGGCCGTCGTTCCCTCGAGCCTGTCGCTCGGGCCCGGCCAGACCGCAACATTCGACGTTTCCTTGACCTATGAATCGGGCCCGCTCGACCTGTGGCGTTTCGGCTCGCTGACATGGACGAGCAATGATCATACGGTCAACAGCACGATTGCCGTGAACCCCGTGTCCCTCACTGCACCGGCGGAAGTAACGAGCTTCGGCGGCAGCGGTTCGATCACCTTCCCTGTCGAATTCGGCTATACCGGTGCCTATGAGCCCGGCGTTCATGGCTTGCGGCGACCGCTCGTCATCAATGGCTTCGTCGACAACGACCCAACCAAGACGTTTACGTTCCGGTCGGGTAGTGGCGTAACGCCGCATCTCGTAGAGGTTCCGGCCGACCAACTCTATCTGCGGATCTCACTATTCGACGCCCTGACGGACGGAGACGACGATCTCGACCTGTATCTCTACTATCAGCCCGGCGCCTGCAATCCGCTCGACTTCCGTGGCACCCGGATCACGGAAAGCGGCGGGCCGACGTCAGAAGAACAGGTGAACGTGTTCAGGCCGGCGGCGGGTTGTTACGGCGCGCTCGTGCACGGCTACGAAACCGACGAGATCAGCGGCGGACCCGGTGCGAACTACGTAATGCTCGCATGGGCCTTCGGTATCGCGGACGACCAGGGGAACATGACCGCGTCCGGGCCACCTCTGGTCAACACGGGGTCGACCGAAATCATCACGGTCAATTGGGCGAACCTGTTGTCTGACACGATCTACCTCGGCGGCATTTCCCACAACACGCCGCAGGGGCTTGTCGGCCTTACCCTCATTACGATCGGCAACTGAAGCCCGTCACCTCAGCCGATCCACCCCCTGTTCCGCGCGAGGTTGGCGTACCAGATCCAGATTACGCCACCCACGAACACGGAGCCCTGTATGACGAGCAGCGACGAGCCGAATATGGCGAGCGAATCCGACAGCAGGAACAGGTACAGGTCCTGGATCAGCAACGCCACGAATGACACCACGAAGAGCAGGAAAGCCAGCGCCTTCCGCAGCAACAGGACGATGCTTGCGATCACCCCGAAAGTTGTCGCAATCGCGAACGCGGATGTCACCCACAGCGGCGTCGCCTCTATTGCTGCGTACTGCTCCGGGGAGTAGACGGCTTGCAGCTGCTCGGGAGTTGCCCCTACGCCCGAGTAGTACATGAATAGCCCGATCAGGTTCCACGCGAGAGCGACGCCTGCGACTATCCAGAACGATACGGGCGGCCTTCCGTTGATTTCGTCCGACATGTCGGGTGCCTCTTTATAAAGATTGTTAGCGGGACGAGAAATGATCGGCTGCCGCAGGGCCGAATGCAAGCGGACGGGACGCGCCGCGGCTCTAACGGAATCTTTTCTTCGCGAGCCGCGCACATGGCTGGTAGCGGAAACAGCCGACCACGTGATCGTTGACGAGACCCGTGGCCTGCATGTGCGCGTAGACGATGGTGCTGCCAACGAACCTGAACCCGCGCTGCCTGAGGTCCTTGCTCAACGCATCCGACTCGGGCGACGTGGCCGGTATGTCGCTGTCCTTGCGGAAACGATTCTGGATGGGCACACCGTCGACGAAGCCCCAGATGTACTTGCTGAAACTTCCGAACTCTTCCTGCACGCCGATGAACGCCTTCGCGTTGGTCACCGCGGACTCGACCTTGAGCCGGTTTCTCACGATGGCCGGATTACCGAGCAACTTCTCCACGCGCTTCTTCGTGAAACGAGCAACCTTTTCGACGTCGAAATCGGCGAAGGCCTTGCAGTAGCCCTCGCGCTTGTTGAGGATCGTCGACCAGCTCAACCCCGCCTGAGCACCTTCCAGCAGCAGGAATTCGAACTGCACTCGGTCGTCATAGACCGGCACACCCCATTCCCTGTCGTGGTACTCGATGTAGTCGAGGCTGACGCCCTCCGCCCACTTGCAGCGCGTAATCTTCTTCGTCATTTTCGAAATCTAGCAGGGCGCCTGCCGCTGCGCACCGATATTTTCTCGACCAATGGCCCACAATCGGTGGCTCCCACCGATCCCTGGCGTCATGTCCTGCAGGAGCGCGCCTGGGCGCGCGATCGCGGTTCGAGAACAACTCGTACCGTCGAGGAACGCCCCGGTTGACCTGCAGTGCCCGGCCGATGATCGGGGCGTTTTTCGACCGAGGTAAAGCGCAGCGCAGCGAGCCACGAGGAAGACAAATGACCCGATCATCGGCCGCCCGATCCGCGCGTGTCCCGCAAACGAAAAAGGCCCGCGCAATGCGCGGGCCTGTTTTCATGCCCCGACGGCTTACTCTTTCTTGTCGCTGCCGCAGGAACCTTCGCCGCACTTGCCTTCGCCGTCCTTCTTGTCGCCGCCGCAAGCGCCTTCGCCTTCCTTGTCGCCGCCGCAGGAGCCTTCGCCTTCCTTGTCGCCGCCGCAGGCGCCTTCGCCTTCCTTGTCGCCACCGCAGGAGCCCTCGCCACAGGCACCTTCGCCTTCCTTATCCTTACCTTCCTTGTCGCCGCCACAGGAACCTTCGCCGGCACCGAGCATGTAGCCGGCACTCAGGGCCGACATTGCAAACGGGTTATCGACGGTTTCTGCGTTGGCGACGCCGCCAAGCGCGAACGAGCTGGCCAGGGCAGCGCCTACAGCCAGTGCAATGGGTTTTACGACTTTCTTTTCCGACATGATCTTCTCTCCTGGTTAATTGCCCAAGGCCGGGCATGGTTTGCCAGCGGCGCGGTGTGTCAGGTACTCCACGTCACTGAATGCACTACGTTCTTCTGAATATTCTCGAGTTGTTCGTCGCGCCCGCCGATGATCGCGACGCTGCCGCTGCCGACCGGAAGCAGAACGCCGTTGATGCTCTCGCCCTCGAGCTGAACTGCATTCTCGATCGCCTCGTCCGGCAATAGCAGTATCGTCACCGGCCCGAGTTCTCCCTGGATGACCAGGTGCGGTATCTTCTTGCCGTTGATCACGCAGGTCTGCGCATACGTAATCAGGCCGGCATCGTGATTCACGCTTGCCACGTCCGCGGGCACGATCTTCGCCAGCCTGCGGTCGGAGACGGCCTCGTCGGTGACGCGGAGCGCATAGGGCTCATGGTCCAGGTGAGCCACGATCTCATCGGCGAGTGACGGATAGGTGACATTGCTGCCCACCATCCTGAAGCCGATGAAGGCCGCCAGCACAATCGTCGCAGCCGCAGCCAGCCATACCGGCGCACTGAACCGGCGGCCGGTCGGCAGCGATACGACCTCCGTCGTATCGATGTCCGGTAAATCGGGCATGCGCAGTTCGGGCACGCTGATTCCGAGTGCGCGCCCGATCCTGCGATCCAGTGAGCGCATCTCGTCACGGTACGCCAGGCAGTCGCTGCACGCAGACAGGTGGGCCTGGCCGCCTTCGTAGGACGGATCCGCCGTTATCGTCTGTCGGTACTCTTCGCAGTTCATGGTTTTCAGCTTTGCGTCTGCCCTCAGGCGAGATCGTCTTCCATTTCGTCCCTGAGCTTCAGTCGGGCCCGGTGCAGGCGCGTCAGCACGGCACCTTGCTTGAGACCCATCAGCTCGCCAATCTCACTCGTGCTGTAGCCCATCAGGACCTGCAGCACGAGCGGCTCACGATAGTCGTCGTCGAGCCTGTAAATCGCTGCGCGCATGTCGTCCAGCTCGTGGTTCGGCTGGTTCGCCAGCAACGCTTCCTGCGACGGCGTCAGGTTATCGACGTCCACCGTTTCCAGGCGGCGGCGTTCGAAATAGCGGGCATTCTCCCGCCGAACGATCGTCAGTAACCAGTGCTTGGCAGCCGATTTATCCCGCAACGAGTCCAGCGACTTCCAGGCTCTCAGCAGCGATTCCTGAACAACGTCCTCGGCGACCGTCCTGTCCCGGCTAAGCCAGGCCGCGTAGCGATACATGTCCGGGTGGTATACCGCCACAAGTTCGTCAAACCTCGACCGCCTGCCTGCCCCGGTATCACTGCTATTCATACGAGTTGACCCGCCCCGTCGCGTTTTTATTACCGAATCTGCGGAAATCTGTGATTAAGGCGTGGAAACACTACCTAAATACAGGGAAAATAAAGCAATCTTTTTGTCGGTTAGATTAGCTATGAGTACACAGGCTCCCGGTCAGTTCCCACGAATTCGGATGCGGCGCACACGCCGCACGGCTGCGCTGCGCCGCCTGGTGGTCGAGACCGGGCTTACCGCCAGCGATCTAATTTACCCGGTTTTCGTGCTCGATGGCGAAGATCGAGTGGAGCAGGTCGAATCGATGCCGGGCATCGAGCGCCAGTCCGTCGATCGGTTACTCGATACGCTCGGCGAGGCGGTGCAGCTGGGAATCCCTGCCGTCGCCCTCTTCCCGGTCATCGATGCCGGCAAGAAGAGCCTCGATGGTGCGGAGTGTGCAAATCCCGACGGCCTCGTGCAGCGATCAGTGAAAGCCATCAAGGCGGCCCACCCCGATCTCGCGGTGATTACCGACGTCGCGCTGGACCCTTACACCACGCACGGCCAGGACGGGATCATCGACGATGCCGGGTACGTCATGAACGACGAGACGGTCGCGATGCTTACCCGCCAGGCCCTGTCGCACGCGGAAGCCGGGGCCGACATCGTGGCGCCTTCGGACATGATGGACGGACGAATCGGCGCAATCCGCTCGGCCCTCGAAGACGCCGATCACCGCCACACGCTGATACTCGCCTACGCTGCCAAGTACGCATCCTGTTTCTACGGCCCGTTCCGCGACGCGGTCGGATCCGCGGCGAACCTCGGCGGCGGCGACAAGTCCACCTACCAGATGGCACCCGAGAACAGCGACGAGGCGTTGCGCGAGGTTGCGCTGGACCTCGACGAAGGCGCCGATCTGGTGATGGTCAAACCGGCACTGCCCTACCTCGATATCATCCGCCGCGTCCGCGACACCTACGGCGTACCGACGTTCGCCTACCAGGTCAGCGGCGAGTACGCGATGCTCAAGGCCGCCTCCGGTCACGGCTGGCTGCACGAGAAGAATTCGGTACTCGAAGCGCTGATGTGTATCAAGCGCGCGGGAGCGAGCGCCATTCTTACCTACTTCGCAATGGATGCGGCTCGATGGCTCGGTGAGTAGGTATACTGTCGGCTGGATGACCAGCCCGGGTAAGATGCACGGTGACCGTTGACCGCTATGGCGTGATGGGCTATCCGGTAGCACACAGCCGGTCGCCCGTCATTCACCGGCTGTTCGCACAGCAGACCGCACAGGACATGCAGTACGAACTGCTGCGTGTTGCGCCCGAGAAACTCGAGGAGGCCGTTCGACAGTTTCAGCGCACGGGCGGCAAAGGCCTCAATATCACCGTTCCCCACAAGCGCGCCGTCTTCCGGCTCGTCGATCACTTGAGTGAGCGCGCCAGCACGGCCGGCGCCGTAAACACGCTGTCGTTTCGCAACAACGAAATCTACGGGGACAACACCGACGGCATCGGGCTGTTACGCGACCTGGTGGTCAATCTCGGACTGCAGCTCGAAGGCGCCAATATCCTGGTCCTGGGCGCGGGCGGCGCTACCCGCGGCATCATCGGCCCGTTGCTGGAAATGCAGCCGCGGCACCTTTGCATCGCCAACCGTACGTTGAGGCGAGCACAAGACCTCGTCGAACGCTTTGCCAGCCGCGGCCCGGTCAGCGCCTGCGGCTTTTACGACGTCCCGGTAAAGGAGCCGTACGACCTTGTAATCAATGCGACGTCAGCCGTCCACGGCGGCCAGATGCCACCTTATCCCGAGGCCGCGATTTCGTCACAGACGGTCTGTTACGACCTGTCCTACAGCCTGCATCCGACCCCTTTTTGTGAATGGGCGCTGGAACGCGGCGCAGCACAGGCCGTCATGGGCTGGGGAATGCTCGTCGAGCAGGCCGCCGAGTCATTCCACATCTGGCGCGGCGTGCGCCCGGACACGAATCCGGTCCTGAAGCAAATCTCGATCAGCGCATAGTCACGAATTCTTCGGCGCTCGTCGGATGGATCGCGACGGTGTCGTCGAAATCCTTCTTCGTGGCCCCCATGCGGATCGCGACCGCGAAACCCTGCATCATCTCGTCCGCCCCGTCGCCGATGACGTGGCAGCCGACGATACGTTCGTCGTCGCCGGCCGTTATCAGCTTCATGACGGTGGCCTGCTTCTTGTCGCCGAGCGCGTAATACATTGGCGTGAAGCGCGACAGGTAAACCTTCACGGCGTCGCCATGCTCGGCACGCGCCTGCGCCTCGGTCACGCCCACCGTACCCATCGGTGGATGGCTGAAGATGACGGTCGGAATCAGCCTGTAGTCGAGGTGGCGGCCTTCCATCTTGCCGTAGATGCGGTCGGCGAGGCGCCGGCCGGCGGCGATCGCCACGGGCGTGAGTGCTTGTGCCCCGGTTACATCGCCGATCGCGAAAATATGCTCGACGTTGGTCTGCTGGTACTTGTCGACGGGTATGAATCCCCCGCCGTCGGTCTCGACGTCGGCTGCATCGAGCGCCAGTGAGTCGCTGTTCGGTTCGCGGCCGACGGCCCAGAGGACGCAGTCCACCGGGCCGAAACGGCGCCCGTCTTCACTGTTCATGTACAGGCCATCGCCCTGTTTCTCGACGCCGGCAGGAATGACGCGGGTATCGATGCGGATGCCGTTGTCACGCATCGCCTGCATGACCTCTTCGCCCAGCATCGCGTCGAAGGACCGCACCACGCCATCCTTGCGCACGACCATGGTCACGTCGCTGCCCAGGGCATTGAAGACACCGCCGAGCTCCACGGCGATGTAACCACTACCGGCGATCAGGACGCGCTGCGGCCGCTCCCCGAGCGTAAAGAAATCATCCGACACGATGCCGTATGCGGCGCCCGGAATGTCGGGCACGATCGGCCGGCCGCCCGTCGCAATGACGATGCGGTCCGCACGATAGCGTTCGTCGCCGACCGCGACGGTATGCGGGTCGACGAACCGGGCGGCGCCCGTAATGTGCTCCACGCCGCGCCTGTCCAGGTTGTTCTCGTAGATACCGTTGAGGCGGGTAATATAGGCGTCTCGACGTGCCTTCAGTGACCCCCAGTCGTGTCCGTGTGCGTCAACGTCGAAACCGTAATCGGCGGCATGGTCGAGATGATGCCGCGTCTCGGCGGCGTACCACATGACCTTCTTGGGTACGCAGCCGACGTTGACGCAGGTGCCGCCCAGCGGGCCGTACTCGATGACCGCCGCCTGAGCACCATATTCCGCGGCGCGCTGCGCATGCGCGAGACCACCGCTACCGCCGCCGATTACCAACAGATCGTATTCCTTAGCCAAGCTTGAACTCCCTATTCGGTATTTCCGTATCGTGACGGACCATCGGGGCGCACCCGCCGGCGCCGTGCTAACATCCTGCGCCAGAAAAGGATATCAGCAACGTCGATGAGCAACCCACTACTGGATACGTCGTCACTGCCGCGATTTGCGGACATCGCGCCCGAGCATGTCCTGCCGGCGCTCGAGTATGTCATCGCCGCGCACCGCGGCAAGCTCTCTGAACTTCTGGACAATACAGCGGACCCCGACTTCGACTCGCTCGTTGCGCCTCTCGAGGACATGGAACACGAGCTGTCCCGCGTCTGGTCGCCGGTGAGCCACCTGCAGGGCGTGCTCGGCTCCCCCGAGTGGCGGGAAGCCTACAACGCGGCCCTGCCGATACTGACCGAGTACGGCACCGAATTATCACAGAATGTCCGGCTTCAGCAGGCCTACGCCCGGGTCGACGGCGGTCTGCCGGACGATGCGAGCGAGGCCCGGCGAAACACCGTGGCACATGCGCTGCGCGATTTCCGCCTGGCCGGCGTGGATCTTCCCGAGCAGGAGAAGAAGCGGTTCCGGGAGATCATGCAGTCGCTTGCGGCAATACAGGCCGACTTCGACCACAAGATCCAGGACGCGTCAGACGCCTGGGCACTGCCTGTCGAGGATGCCGACCAACTCGACGGGCTGTCACCACAGGTTCTGCGGCGCGCGGCCACGGAAGCCGTTAAGCGGGGCCGGGAAGGCTGGCTCCTGACACTCGATTACCCGACGTATCACGCGGTCATGACGCATGCCGAGAATCGCGGCCTGCGCGAAACCTTTTATCACGGCTGGGTTACCCGCGCTTCCGATCAGGGTGCGAACGCCGAGTGGGACAACAGCAAGAACATCGAAAGGATACTGGCGTTGCGCCACGAAGCAGCGAAGCTCGTCGGATTCAACAGCTACGCCGACTATTCGCTCGCCACCAAGATGGCGGAGTCGCCCGGGCAGGTCATCGACTTCCTCCGCGACCTGGCCGCGCATTCCCGTTCGGCAGCAAAAGCCGAACTGGCCGAACTGCGTGAGTTCGCGGGTATGGTCGTCGAGCCCTGGGACGTGTCTTTCCTGCTCGAGAAACTGAAACAGGAAAAGTTCTCTATTTCGAACGAGGCTCTTCGGCAGTATTTTCCGGCAAACACGGTAATGAGCGGCCTGTTCGAGCTGGCGAGCAAGCTCTATGGCGTCGAATTCTCAAGCGATCCCGACGTCGTCACCTGGCACGAGGATGCACGCTATTTCCGGGTACGGAACCAGAGCGGCGAGGCAGTCGGCGGATTCTACACCGACCTGTTCGCGCGCAGCGGCAAGCGCACCGGCGCATGGGTGGACGACTGCATCAACCGCAAGAACCTGAATGGATCATCCACGCTCCCCGTGGGTTTCCTCGTCTGCAATTTTTCACCGCCGGACGAGCGCGGCCAGTCCCTGCTCACGCACGACGACGTCGTGACCGTATTCCACGAGTTCGGACACATGCTGCATCACCTGCTGACACGCATCGACTACCCCAGTATTGCGGGCATCAACGGCGTGCCCTGGGACGCCGTCGAGCTGCCCAGCCAGTTCATGGAAAACTTCGCGTGGAGCTACGAGGTCCTCGAACGCTGTTCGGCGCACGCCGAGACGGGTGAGCCCTTGCCGAAGGAACTCTTCGGGCGTCTCGAGGAAAGCCGCCACACCGGTGCCGCGCTGGCGATGATGCGGCAGATCGAATTCGGCCTGTTTGACATGCGCCTGCACGCGGAATACGACCCCGCAACGCCGAGGGCCGTGCTGTCGACCCTGGACGAAGTTCGCGAGGAAGTCTCGCTGATCCGTCACCCCGCGTACAACCGGCTGCCGCAGGCTTTCTCGCACATCTTCGCCGGAGGTTACGCGGCCGGATACTACAGCTACAAGTGGGCCGAAGTGCTCGCGGCCGACGCATTTGCGGCATTCGAGGAGGCCGGTATCTTCGATGCGCCGACGGCGGCCCGTTTCCGACACGAGATCCTCGAGATCGGCGGCAGCCGGGACTTCATGCGGGCCTACGTCGATTTCCGGGGTCGCAAACCCGAGATTGATGCCCTGCTTCGCCAGAGCGGCATCATTGCATCATGAAGATCGCGACCTGGAACGTGAATTCGATGAAGGTGCGCCTGCCGCACGTGCTCGAGTGGCTGTCGGCAACCGACCCCGACGTACTCGTCCTGCAGGAAATCAAGCAGCTGACCGAAGTGTTCCCGCAGGACGAGCTCGCCGAAGCCGGCTACCGTTCGCTCGCCAACGGTCAGAAGACCTACAACGGGGTCGCCGTCGTCAGCAAAGACAAACTGCACGACCCGGACCTGGAGCTCCCCGGACTCGATGATCCGCAGCGCCGCGTGCTCGCAGCCACGATTGGCGGGGTACGCGTCATCAACCTGTACGTTCCGAACGGATCCGAGGTCGGCTCGGAGAAATACGACTACAAGCTCGGCTGGTTGCGTGCGTTGCGCGACTACCTCGCGGCGCAGCTGGAGCAGTACGAGAACCTCGTCGTGCTCGGCGACTTCAACATCGCGCCTGCCGACGAGGATGTCTACGATCCGGAAAAGTGGGGCGATGCGATCCTGTGCAGCCCGGCGGAACGCGCTGCGCTGGGCGAGTTGCTCGACCTGGGACTGACCGACGTCTTCCGGAAATTCGACCAGCCCGAGAAGAGCTTCAGCTGGTGGGACTACCGTGCCGCCATGTTCCGGCGCAATGCCGGCCTGCGTATCGACCTGATCCTGACGAGCGGGGCAATGACGGCGCAGTGCACGGCGAGTTATATCGACCGGGAGCCGCGGACCTGGGAGCGACCCTCCGACCATGCCCCGGTGATCGCGGAGTTCCGGCTCTGAAGCGCCGCACAGCGCCCGATTGTCACGCTTGGTAAGATTTTACCGAGATGACATATTGTCGAATTACGACCGGATTACACGCATCGCGACGTGTATCATTGAGCCTGCAGCGCCCGACTGCGCAAGGAATCGCGTTGCCGCCAGGAAGACGGCGTGACTAACCGCGGACGCAAGCAAGCACCGGGCGATACGGTCAACAACAAAAAGAATAGTATCGTGTCCCAGGATCGCCGTAACGACTACGACGTCACCAACACCGTACAGGTCAGCAGCGCCGCTGATGTTCGTAACGCGGTGTGGGCGCTATTTGCGGAAACCTTTCCCGGCGCGCCTTTCGACAAGCTGTGGCTTGCTTTCTACGATTTCGAGCGCCTGTTCACCGGGCGGTACCCCGGTTACCTGGGCTGCGATACAACGTATCACGACATGCAGCACACGCTCGACATGACGCTCGCGCTCGCGCGGCTCATAGCCGGTTACGAGCGCAGCGTGGAAGCCTCGGAGCGACTGGGTCCGGAGCGCGCCCGGATGACGATCATAACGGCATTGTTCCATGATTCGGGATACATCCGGCATGGAGAACGGGACGCCGACTTCGTCAACGGCGCCGAATTCACGCTATACCACGTAACGCGCAGCGCGGACTTCCTGCGTCGCTACCTGCCGGAACTGGGCCTCGCGAAGGATGCGGGCATCTCCAGCATGATCGTGCACTTCACGGGTTACGAGGTCGATCTCGACGAAATCGAACTCGACGACCCACGCGACGTCATCTGTGGTCATCTACTCGGCACGGCCGACATGATTGCGCAAATGGCCGATCGCTGCTACCTGGAGAAATGCCGCGACCGGCTCTACAAGGAATTCGTGCTCGGTGGCGTCGCCGTCGAAAACTCCACGCCCGGCGAGTACATGGTGCGGTACAAGTCCGGCCAGGACCTGCTGCAGAAGACGCCGGTCTTCTATCAACAGGTGATGCGCGACCGCCTGAACCTCAAGTTCAATCGCGCCTACCGGTACATCGAAGTTCTCTACGACGGCCACAACCCCTACATCGAGGCCATCCGCAACAACATCACCCACCTTGTTCGCATCATCTCGACGGGCAACTGGACGCTGCTGCGCCGCGAGCCACCCTATTTCCTGGGCGTGATTGACGCTGTCCATGAGCTCGAGAGTTACGTTTCCGAGCAGCTTGCGGCACTGACGGGCCGGGCCATAGAGAAAGACGAGTTGCTGATGCCCATATGACCGTTCCGGTCACGGGCCACCTCTGCCCTGATCCTGCCACGCCCGGTAAGCGGCGTACTGGTCCCGCGTGAGGCGGCGGTTGGCGTAGAACGCGGCGACGCCTGCAGCGGCGAGCGCATAGACGGCGTCAGCGGGCGTTATCACTTCATCGAAAAACACCGGCCAGGTGAAGCTGGTCGCAGCGCGCAGTACGGTAAGGATGCCGGTATCGAACTCCGCTGCAGTGAACGCGGCGGCAACGACGACGTTACCGGCCAGCGCGCCGACCACCGCTGCGGCCGCCGCGACGACGGGAAATCGCCAGTCGAGGCCTCGGCCTGCACGCCGAACGACCAGACCGACGATCAGCCCCTGAACGACCGTCATCCACGGAAATACCTTTTCCAGCGCCGTCGAGAGCATGGCCCAGATGAAACCGAAGGCGATGATCGAGACCAGGGCAGCCACGATCGCGCCGCGCAGTGATTGCTCGCGGAAGAGGCGAGCCCCGACTTCCGGGTCCGGTCGCTCGGCACGTTCCCGGGAGTGGCGCTTCGGTAAGCGCAGCACCTGTTTGCGTTGCTCTTCGCTCATCGCGGGTGTGGGGGTTCCTGACGGGCGGGGGTGGTAGACTGCCGAACCTGCAATCCTGCAAAGATACCGGAGGCAGAAATTATGAGCCACCCGATACCCCGTGCCATCGTGGTCGTGCTGCTGCTCGCCTTCGCACCCGCGTTCGCACAGGACGGTGGGGACGTCGGCGCGAAGATCCGCGAAATGCAGGCGCTGGTCGCGAAGGAGTTCCGCCAGATCCTTCGGGAAGAGATGATGCTCACCGATGAGGAAAGCAGGGAGTTCTGGCCGCTGTACGAACGCTACAGCGCCGAGAGACGCGTGATTAGCGAACCGTACCTTGCGGGTCTGATCGAATACGTCGACCGGTATTACAGCGGCGACCTGAGCGATGCGCATGCCGAGCGCCTGATCAACACCTACTTCGACGTGCAGCAGGCGATACTCAGGAAGCGCCACGACTACGTGAAGAAATTCGGCGAGGTGATGAGTGGCATCAAGGTCATGCGGTTCTTCCAGCTCGAGAACAAGGTGCAGGCCGAGGTCAATGCCGCACTGGCCGTCACGATCCCGCTGGCGGACCCGCGGTAGCTTGCCATGAGGGCGGCACTTTATCGAAAATTCGGCGCAGCCAGGGAGGTTCTCGAGCTGAGCGACGTCGACACGCCGGAGCCCGGGGCCGGCGAGGTACTCGTGCGCCTGCAGACGAGCGCCATCAATCCGTCGGACGTCAAGAAGCGCGCGGGTGCATTCCCGGACCTGCTTGATAACGGTTTCGTGATCCCCAATAGCGATGGCGCGGGGGTGATCGAGTCGGTGGGCGAAGGCGTCGACAAGAATCGCAAGGGGGAGCGCGTCTGGGTGTTCCAGGCGCAGCATGAACGCCGTTTCGGGACGGCTGCGGAGTATGTCGCGATCAGCAGCAATTGCGCGCCGCGCCTGCCGACGAAGGCCGACTTCGACGCCGGGGCATGCCTGGGCATTCCGGCAATGACGGCGCATCGCGCCGTCTTCGCCGACGGCGAAGTCGAGGACGAGACGTTACTGATCATGGGCGGTGCAGGCCGGGTCGGCCACTACGCCATACAGTGGGCTCACCGGGCCGGGGCGACCGTCATCGCGACCGCCAGCAATTCAGTCGACAAAGCCGCTTGCCTGGACGCCGGTGCGGATCACGTCGTTGATCACCGCGCGGACGACGTCGCCGCGCAGGTAATCGAGGCGAGCAAGGGCGAACTGATCGACCGGGTTGTCGACCTCGAGTTCGGCACCAACCTGCCCGTATCGGTCGAGGTGCTGAAAGTGGGGGGCACGATCGCTGCATACGGCTCGGCTCAGGAACCCGAACCGGTGCTCCCGTTCTACAGGATGATGTACAAGGACCTGACCGTACGCATGATCATCGTCTACTCGATGCCGGTCGGGGCTAAAGATCATGCCATTGCCGACATCAACAGCGCCTTGTCCCACGGCTGGCTCCAGCATCGGATCGCCCGAACGATGCCCCTGGAAGACATCGCCGTCGGCAACGAGATCGTCGAGGCCGGTGAGGCTCGCGGCGCGGTAATCCTGACTATCGCCTGAGCAGTATCGCTGTCCGAAGCGCGACCGCGGGCTCACCAGAGATAGATGCTGGCTTTCTTCCCGAGAATGCTCAGTTCGATGGCCGCGTCGGCGGCTCGCCCCGCAATCCCGTAACAGACGTGCAACGGCAGCAGGTGTTCTTCCCGGGGATGGCAGTACCGCGCATGCGGTGCGCTCTCCCATGCCAGCAATCGGCGGGTCCTTTCTTCGTCGTCCAGTCCATCGTCGGAACAGGTCTCGATCAGCCAGCGTTCGAAGGCCTCGTTCCTCTCGTCCGTCTGCGACGCGGACTCGCTGAAAAACGCCTTCAGGTTGTGGAAGGAAAAACCCGAGCCCATGACGAGAACGCCGTCGCCAACAACGCCTGACATTGCTTGACCGATCGCCATGTGGGCTGCGGGATCCAGCGAATCGAGCAGCGACACCTGGATGCAGGGTATGTCCGCCTCGGGGTACATGATTTTGAGCGGTATGAACAGCCCGTGATCGAAGCCGCGGTCAACGTCGAGCGCCGCCTCGATGCCTTTATCCCGCAGGCACGTCTGCAGACGGCCGGCGAGACCGGGATTCCCCGGCGCAGGGTACTGGATCTCGTAGGACGCCGGCGGGAAGCCGTAGTAGTCGTAAATGAGTGGCGGGCGGGCGCCGCTCGTGATCGTGGCGACGCCTTCCTCCCAGTGGGCGCTGACGACGATGATCGCCTCCGGCCGCTCCGTTTTCGCCGCGATTGATTCGAGATGCCGCACCATCTCCTCGTGCGCCGGATCACCCAGGACCGGGAGCGGGCCGCCGCCGTGCGAGAGAAACATCGCACCGGGCCGCCGGGGAATTCCATCGCGTTTCATCGCGCCATGGTAGCAGGACCCCGGCGTGGCCATGCATCTTGCGGACCCGCCGATCGACGGGCACTCTTGGTGGCGCAACCGGAGGCCCCTCGATGATCCTGCGTTTACTGCTGCTGTCCTGTGTCGCAATGCTCGCGGCGATCGCCGAGGCGCACGGCGTCGACGAGGACGTGTCCACGCAGTCCCCGGCTAACGAGCAGGTCCGGAACCGCGGTGCCGGCAAGGACCACTGGTGGAACCAGCTTCCGCGCCCGGAATGGTCGGCATTCGAACGCATCGATCAGGACCAGGACTGGTTCGAGGTTTACCGGATCGCCGACGGCGTGTTTGCCATTTACGAGCCAGGCCAGTTCGAAGAGGTCATCTCTTTCCTGATTACCGGCGAGGACAGGGCCTTGCTGTTCGATACCGGGCTCGGCATCGGCGACATGAAGCGCGTCGTCGAACAGCTCACAGACCTCCCGATCGTCGTACTCAATTCACACACCCACTACGACCACATCGGTGGCAACTACCAGTTCGATACGATCTTCGGCCGCGACACCGGATACACGCGCGGGCGCGCGGCGGGCAGCCAGCCGGAGGCGGTCGCGGAATTCCTCAAGGAAGGCTGGGTCTGGAAGCCGCTGCCTGAAGGCTTCGTCGTCGAGGACTTTCGCAGCCGCGCGTTCTCGATCAGCCGCTTCGTTGACGAAGGCGACGCCATCGACCTGGGCGGAAGAAGACTCGAGATCCTGAGTACGCCCGGGCATGCGCCGGACGCGATCTGCCTGCTGGACCGTGACAACCGATTGCTCCTGACCGGCGACTCCTTCTATCTCGCACCGCTGTATACCCATCTCGAGGGATCCGATTTTCTCGACTACGCGAAGACGGCGGCAAGGCTGGCAGGCCTGGCCGGCGACATCGATGCGGCGCTGACGTCGCACAACGTTCCGGTCGTCGAGCCGCGCTACATGACGGCCCTGGGCGACGCGTTCGGGGCAATCGAAGACGGCACGGCAGACGACTACGTGACGGCCGACGGGCTCCGTGAGTACCGCTTCGATGGCTTCTCCGTCATTGTCGATGCCCGCGGGCCGGCGTACGACTGTGCCGCGTCCAGGCACGAGATCGAGGACCTGGTCTGCGACAACCCGGCCCTGGCCGCCCTGGACCGGAGGCTGGACGAGGTCTACGGCCGGGCACTGGCGGTGCTCGGCGACGTAGCAGACTCCACGGCGGCGACGCGACACCTGAAAGCCGAACAGCGTGGATGGATCAAGGGCCGCAACGAGTGCTGGAAAGCCGCCGACAAGGTCGGCTGCGCGAGGACCGGCTACGAGCAGCGTATCGCCGGATTGCAGGCGCGCTACTTCCTCGTCGAGGGTCGCGAGCCGGTCTTTTTCTCATGCGACGACGGATCCGAGATCGTGGCCACATTTATCCCGACCGAATTACCGACCGTCCGTCTCGAGCGGGGTGACACGGTCGAGGTCGGCTGGCAGGTGCCCGCCGCCTCGGGCGCGAAGTTCGAGGCGGACTTCGGGGTCTCGTTCTGGACCAGGAGTGACGAAGCCATCGTCAACTGGCCGCAGGACACGCGCATCAGCTGCAAGGTCCGCCGGTAGCGGTGGGCACAAGGGGGAACCGGCGAAAGTTGAAACACGTGACGATTCCAGTCTGGGTCCTGTTGCCGGGCTTCGTTGCCCTGGCGCTGCCATTGGACGCGTCTGCCGGGCGCGTCGAGGACTACTCTACCGTAACCGACTTCGCGAGATTTCGCGGCTGATCGACGTCGGTGCCCTTGAGCACCGCGACGTGATAGGCGAGCAATTGCAGGGGAACCGTGTAGACGATCGCTGCGATCAGGCGGTCCGCATGCGGCATCTCGATGACATTCACACCATCCTCTGGCTCGATTCCGGTCTCCCGGTCCGCAAACACATAGAGCTGCCCGCCGCGCGCGCGCACGACCTGCATGTTGGACTTGAGCTTGTCGAGCAACTCGTTGTTGGGCGCAACGACGACGACCGGCATGTCCTCGTCGATCAGCGCGAGCGGCCCGTGCTTGAGTTCACCCGCGGCGTACGCTTCGGCGTGGATATACGAGATCTCCTTCAGCTTCAGTGCACCCTCCATCGCGACCGGCCACATCGGCCCGCGGCCGAGGAACAGCGTGTGTTCCTTTTCGGCAAAGTCCTCGGCGAGATGCTTGAGTTCCTCGCTCATCTGCAGGGCCTCTTCCACGGCGACGGCCGCGTGTACCACGTGCGGCACGAGTTCCGCCTCCGCTTCTGCGCTCATTCCGCGCTGCCGCGCGAGGATCAGCGTAACGATCAGCATGGACAGGAGCTGCGTCGTAAACGCCTTGGTGCTGGCGACGCCGATCTCCGGGCCGGCCTGCGTCATCATGACGAGGTCGGATTCGCGGACCATCGAACTGTGGGCGCTGTTGCAGACCGTCAGCGAGCCGACGTAGCCCGACTGCTTGGCTATCCGCAATGCCTCGAGCGTGTCTGCGGTCTCACCGGACTGCGACAGCGTGAGAAAGAGGGTATTGGGCGGCACCACGACGTGCCGGTACCGGTACTCGCTCGCGATCTCGACCTGGCAGGTTACGCCGGCGAGCGACTCGACCCAGTACCTGGC
>JAACFE010000115.1 GCA_009937525.1 Gammaproteobacteria bacterium | reverse complement strand
CGGTTTTTTCAGGATGGCGGGCCATTCATGTACCCCATCATGTTCGTGTTCGCATTCGGCGTCGCTATCGCGATCGAACGCTGGATGTATCTGACAATCTCGGGCGCAAGCAACCGGGCCCTGTGGAAGAAGATCGTGCCGTTTCTCAAGGCCGGCAACTTCCAGGAGGCGGCCGCCCACACGGCGAAATCGAAGGCGGCGATCGGCTCGATCCTCACCTACGGTCTCTACCGCGTGAAGTCGGCGCGCCGTCGTGACGACATCGAGAAGGCGATGGAAGAGAGCCTCATGGAGGTCTTGCCGCGGCTCGAAAAGCGTACGCATTACCTCGCGACGCTGGCCAATATCGCCACGCTGCTCGGCCTGCTCGGCACGATCATCGGCCTGATACGCGCCTTCACCGCGGTATCCAATGCTAATCCGGCAGACAAGGCGGACCTGCTTTCGGCCAGTATCTCCGTCGCGATGAACACGACGGCATTCGGCCTGATGGTCGCCATTCCCCTGCTGCTGGTGCACGCACTGCTGCAGACGAAGACCAACCAGCTCGTGGACAGCCTCGAAATGGCGAGCGTCAAGTTCCTGAACGCCGTTACCGAGAGACAGCTCAAGGGCGCCGGAGCGTAATTATGATCCGTAGCCGAAAGGCCGGCCGTCGCAACGTAGAGACGGCTGAGCTCAACATCACGGCATTCATGAACCTGATGGTGATCCTGGTTCCGTTCCTGTTGATCACGGCGGTGTTCTCGCGTCTGGCGGTTCTCGAACTGAACCTGCCAGGCTCCTCTACCGAGCCCGCCGAACCCCAGGACCAGACGTTCCAGCTGGAAGTCATTGTCAGGGCCGACAAGATCGAAGTCGGCGATCGTAACCAGGGTCTTCTCGGTGTCTATCCGAATTCGGGCGACGGTTACGACTACGAGGCGCTCAGCAACAAGCTGTCCGAACTCAAGAGGCGGTATCCGGCGAAGACGGATGCATCGATTCTGCTCGAGCAGGACATCGAGTACGACACGCTCGTCCAGGTCATGGACCGCGTGAGAATTTCGGAGCGGGTCGACGAGGATGAGCAGTCGGTCAAACGCTTCGACCTGTTCCCGGACATATCGATTGGCGATGCACCGGTGACGGGGGGAGGTGCCTAGCGATGGTCAAATCAGCCCGCGCCAAGCGGATGAACAAGCACCACAAGCGCCACGGGAAGAGCGTCGGGCTCAACCTGGTGTCGCTGATGGATATCTTCACGATCCTGGTGTTCTTCCTGCTCGTCAATTCCTCGGACGTCGAGACCTTGCCGAATGCCAAGGACCTGCAGCTGCCGGAGTCGATTGCCGATGAGAAGGCGAGGGAGACCGTCGTCATCCTGATCGGCGAAGAAGACATCATCGTGCAGGGAACGCCCGTCGCGAAGATCGACGACGTCATGGCCATCAAGGGCAACAACATACCGGCGCTGCGGGAGGCACTGCTGTCGCAGAACGACCGGGTCCTGCGCCGCGAAGCCAGCGAGGACATCGCCAACCGCGAAGTGACGATCATGGGCGATAAGGAAATCCCGTATCGGCTCCTGAAGAAGGTCATGGCGACCTGTACGCAATCGGATTATGGACAGATTTCGCTCGCCGTCCTGCAAAAGAGCTCTGACAAGCTCGATAACCTGCAGGCAGCGCGGTAAGGGCGTCGCCAGGAAAGCGCGAGAGAGCATTAGGAGAAACGGCTTTGGATTTACCGTTTTACAGAGAGTATGAACTGCCCTGGACAACGGGCAAAGGCCAGGAAAAACGTTTCCAGCGCCTGCTCGGTATCACGTTCCTGGTCGCTTTCGTCCTCGGTATCGTGTGGCCGTTCCTGCCGGCTCCGGAACCGGATCCGACCGAGATCATCGAGATCCCGCCGCGCATCGCGCAGCTGATGCTCGAGGAGAAACCGCTGCCGCCTCCGCCGCCGCCCGAACCCGAGCCGGAGGAACCGGAGCCCGAAGAAGAGCCCGAGCCGGAGCAGGTTGCCGAGACCGAGCCTGAGCCCGAACCGGAACCCGAGCCGTTGCCGGAGCCGGAGCCCCAGCCCACGCGCGAGGAGATCGCGCGCGAGAAGGCGCAGGCGGCCCTGATGCCGTTTACCGAGGATCTTGCCGATCTTGTCGACAGGGACCTCGTGGAGGCGGTCGATGACCGTCAGCTCACGGCGTCGGTCGGCGAGTCGCGGCGCAGCGAGCGCTCGATGATAACGTCCAAGGTGGGCACCTCCTCCGGCGGCATCAATACGGCGAACATGAGCCGCAATACCGGCGGCTCCGGGATCGCCACCCGCACCACGACGAAGGTTGCAAGCCCTGTCGCAGGTATCCAGCAGCAGTCTGCCGGCGGCGCGCGCCGCACAGGCACCAGCGGCAAGGCGTCGCGCTCGCGCGAGGAGATCGAGCTCGTGTTCGACAGGAACAAGGGCGCCATCTTTGCGCTCTACAATCGGGCGCTGCGCGCCGACCCGACGCTCGAAGGCAAGCTCGTCCTGAGGCTCACGATCGCGCCTTCGGGTGAAGTGACCTTCTGCGAAGTCGTATCCAGTGAACTGGGCGATCCCGAGCTCGAACGCAAGCTGGTACTGCGCGTCAAGCAGTTCCGCTTCGAGTCCAGGGACGTCGAACCGATCACGACCACCAAGCCGATCGACTTCTTCCCCGCCTGATTCGTCAGTGTAGCCCGTCGGCTGCAGGTTCCGTATGCTCTGTGTGTGCGGGAACCAGCAAGGAACGGGCCGTGTTACGAATTCTTGTTGTCATTGGGGCGGCACTCGCCGCGGTGGCTGCCGTTGCTCCTGCCTGCGCCGACGTTTCGATCGACAGCCTGATCGAGGAAGCGGGGCTCAGGGAGGGTGCCGTTGCAAGCCGTGACCTCGAGGGCTGGAAACCACCGCAGAAGCTCGTCGTCCGGGATGCCGGGGGGCTGGTCGCGATGCTGCGGGAAGAGTTCCCGGACGTACGTTTCATCGCAGCCCCATCCGTTGCCGATGCCCTGGTCGAGGCGGCCGATGCCGATGCCATGGTGGGCTATTGCAGCGAGGATGTTGTCGCCGCGGCCGACGCGCTGGTGTGGATACAGATATTCAGCGCGGGCGCGGAGCGGTGTCTCGCAGTCGAAGACGTCGCGAGCGGCAGAGTATTGCTGACGAACATGCAGAAGATGGCTTCGCCCGTCATCGGCGAGCACGCGGTTGCCATGATGCTGAGCCTGACCCGCGGCCTGACTCAACAGGCAAAGACAATGCCTGCCGGAGAATGGAACCGGGCGATCGGCGACGAGGTCGGCATGATGTCCGTCGACGGCAAGACCGTGCTGGTCGTCGGGCTCGGCGGTATCGGCAGGGCGGCCGCCAAACGCGCTGCGGCGCTCGGAATGCGTGTGATCGCGACGCGCAACAGCTCCCGGTCCGGGCCGGACTACGTCGATTACGTCGGCCTTCCCGACGAACTGTTCGATCTCGCTGCGCAGGCCGACGTGGTCATCAACGCGTTGCCGCTGACACCGGAGACGCAGGGGTTGTTCGACAAGGCCTTCTTCGACGCGGTGAAGCGAGGCGCGTTTTTCGTCAACGTTGCCCGTGGGAGCAGTGTCGTAACGGACGATCTCGTCGACGCGCTCGACGACGGGCGCATCGCCGGGGCGGGCCTGGACGTGACCGACCCCGAACCACTGCCGCCGGACCATCCGCTGTGGCGCATGCCAAACGTCATCATCACGCCGCATATCGCCTGGTACGGCAACAACCGGGAACGGCAGCTGGCGCTCGCCCGAGAGAATATCCGGAGATTTATCGCAGGTGATGCCCTGCTGAATGTCGTGGACCCTGCCCGGGGTTACTGATCTCTATGCCCGTTACCGGCAGACTTTGCTGCGTTTGCGCTTCAGCTTGCGTAACCGGGCCTCGTATCTCTCGCCCTGCGAGCGGGAGTAGCCAGCGCGCATGCGGGCCTCGATCTCCCGGATCGCCTGCTTGACTTCATCGCAGGCGAGTGCGTCGCAGTCGGGCTTCGCATTTGCGTGCGCCGCAACCGTGAAAATCGCCAATGCGGTGAACAATGCCCTCGACATAACGGATCCCTCCATGCCGCTCAATTTATACTGCGATGCCCATGCCACTGCCCGCGCAGAAACAATGCGCTTCACCGAATAACATGAGTAAGCAGGAGGCTGGTCGCGAGAATGCGGAGGTGTCGAAAGGGTTCCCGCCGATCGCCAGACAGGATGCGCGGGTGTTGGTCCTCGGCAGCCTGCCCAGCCGGGCCTCGCTGCGGGCGCGGCAGTACTACGCGCACCCCCGGAACGCATTCTGGACGATAATGCTGGAGATCGCCGGCGCGGATGGCAGCTATGCGTCGCGGTGCCGGTCTTTGCGGGAACAGGGCATCGCCGTGTGGGACGTGCTGTCGAGTTCCGTTCGTCCCGGCAGCCTCGATGCGGACATCGACATGACATCCGCGGTGCCCAATGATTTCGAAGGTTTCCTTGCCGGGCACCGGGACATTCGCCTGGTGTGCTTCAATGGCAGGAAGGCGCAACAGCTGTTCGAGCGGTATGTGCAGCCTCTGCAAAGACATCGGGAACCGGCGCTTGCACTGTTGCCCTCGACGAGCCCGGCTAACGCGTCGCTGACGATGGCTGAAAAGCTCGAAGCCTGGCGTGGCATAATCGAGCCGGCACTCGGTAAGGATAAAGAATAGATGATCGGATACGTGACGCTGGGAACGAATCGCTTCGATGAGGCAGCAGAATTTTATGACGGGCTGTTCGCGGTGATCGGCGCCGGCCGGATGCTCGAGAGAGACACGTTCATTGCGTGGGGTACAGGCATGACGTCGCCTGCCGTGTCCATTACCAGGCCCTGGGACGGCGAGCCGGCAACGGTCGGCAACGGCGTCATGGTTGCGCTGGTCGTGGATTCGACGGACAAGGTCGATGCGCTGCATGCGAAAGCGCTCGAGCTCGGCGGCAAGGACGAGGGCGCTCCCGGGCCGCGCGGCAATGCTTTCTATGCCGGTTACTTCCGCGACCTGGACGGCAACAAGCTCAATGCCTTTTGCATGACCGGTGGCTGATCCGGAGGCAAACCTCGCGCCGGTCTTCGGTGCGATGCTGCTGCTGGTGCAAGCGGCAGGTCTCTAGATACAGCGAAGCTCAGAGCGCGCTGTCGCCGGACTCGCCGGTGCGGATTCGCCACACCTGATCGAGCGGCGTGACGAAGATCTTGCCGTCGCCGACCTTGCCCGTCTTTGCGCTCTCGATTATGGCTTCAACCGTGCGCTCGACGAGGTCGTCCGGAACGGCGATTTCAATCTTCGCTTTCGGCAGAAAGTCGACGACGTATTCTGCACCGCGATACAGCTCGGTGTGGCCGCGCTGGCGTCCGAAACCCTTGACCTCGCTGACCGTCATTCCCTGGATACCGACTTCGCTCAGGGCGTTGCGCACGTCGTCCAGACGAAATGGCTTTACTATCGCTGTGACCAGTTTCATACAGCTTCTCTCTGCGCCGGGTTGCATGCCTATGCTAGCAATACGGTACGGCTAAGTGTACAACTGATGAGACGGAATCGGTGCTTGCGAGAGGCTCATGCAGGTGGCAACGGCGCTGTTTAAGGAACCGAAGGGCTTGCTCATGAACGGCGGTGCGCTGCTGTACGCCGTTGCCGCGTACGTCGCCGGTTTCGCCGGCCTGTTTCACGATTCATGGATGGTTAACGGCGCGGCGACGCTGGCACTGGCACATGCAATGGTTATTGCCGCGTACCTGATACACGAGTGCGGACACAACCTGGTTTTCAGGCGCAGTCGCGACAATGCGGCCCTCGGGCGTGCCTTGAGCTGGCTGTGCGGATCCGCCTACGGCACCTACGAGGACATGCGCTACAAGCATTTTCGCCACCACGTCGACAATGATGACGTCGTCTGGTTCGAATACGACAGGTTTTTCGAGCAGCACCCGTTGGTGCTGAGGCTGGTACGAGGCCTCGAGTGGCTCTACATCCCCGCTCACGATCTCATCATGCACTTCGTGATGGTTTTCACGTCGTTCATCATCCCGCAACGACGTGACCAGCGACGCCGGAATGTCATCGTTATCCTGATTCGAGGCGGTATCTTTGCGGCACTACTGATCGTCGCTCCGAAAGTGGCGATCCTTTATGCGCTTGCCTACATGATCATGATGCACGTGCTTCGCTTCATGGACATGCTGCAGCACGACTACCCGTACAACCCCACGCTGTTCGATTATGTCGAGTCGCCCCACAAAGGCGACAGCGACTGGGAGCAGGAACACACCTTCAGCAATCCGATCTCGCTGGTGTATCCGAGGCTGAACTGGCTCACGCTCAACTTCGGTTACCACAATGCGCACCATGCTGACATGAACGTGCCCTGGTACCGTTTGCCTGAACTGCACCTCGAACTCGCGGGAGACGATCCGGCAAGAGTGATTCCGTTCCGCTCGCAGTTGAGGCTGTATCACCGTAACCGGCTGTTGCGCGTTCATAATCCGCAGCCGGCAGACTA
The DNA here is from genome assembly GCA_009937525.1 of Gammaproteobacteria bacterium. Classification (GTDB taxonomy): domain Bacteria; phylum Pseudomonadota; class Gammaproteobacteria; order Steroidobacterales; family Woeseiaceae; genus UBA1847. The sequence goes on along the minus strand of JAACFE010000115.1, from coordinate 1,274 downwards.
CCCGAAGGGTGACGACTATCTGCGTCTTGCGCGTGCCGGTGAGGGTCCGATCGGGGGCAACGCGGCGTCCTTTCTTACTTCCTTTTGACGTGATGGCACTATGACCGAGCAGACAGGCAAGATCGGCTGGATCGATATCACCGTTGACGACGCTTCCGAGCTGCGCGATTTCTACGCCGACGTCGTCGGCCTGCGTCCCGAACCCGTCAGCATGGGCGACTATGACGACTTCAACATGACCATGCCGGGCAGCGGTGAGCCCGTCTGCGGCATCTGCAACGCGCTGGGCGGCAACAAGGATCTGCCCGGCGGCTGGCTGGTCTATTTCGTCGTCGATGACGTCGACACGAGCGCCGCCGAATGCACCGCGAAGGGCGGCAGAATCATTGTCGAGCCGCGCGGACTCGCCGGGGGGCGGTTCTGCGTGATCGAGGATCCCAGTGGGGCCACAGCGGCGCTGTACCAGGTCTGACGCAGGATCCGGACTTTGAAGTCGAGGTTCGAATCCACCGGATGGCTGGCGGCGATGGCGCGGCTGGTGCAGAGCAGTGATGTCGACTCTGCAGCCGGCGCGCTGGCGGATGCGATCGACGTCGCCGTGGAACACGAAGGCACCTGCCTGCTCGCATTCCACCGCGACGCGCCGCCGGAGGTGTTCCATCACACTCTCGAGCCGGCAGGGCGCCGGCACTACGTGGATCGTTACGTGGCGGGACCGTACCTGCTCGATCCGCTGTTTCTGCTCGCCGTCAGTGACCAGAAGCCCGGTGTGTGCCGTTTTCGGGATGAATCGCCCGATCGTTTCCGGTCGAGCGAGTACTACCGGCAATACTGCGAGCGCACGCACCTCACGGATGAGATGGACTTCCTGGTCGACGTCTCCGCGAACAGCACGCTCGCACTTGTCGTCGGCCGCCGGACGCGCCGCTTCACGAAAGCCGAACTGCAGCGGCTGAAGCTCATGGAACCCCTCGTGCACGCGGCCATGCAGAGCATTTGGCGGCTGAGCTCAGCGAGTAGCCGCCGGCGCGACGCGGGCGGCAGCCTGCACGATCGTCTTACCCGGTGCTTCGAAAATTTCGGGGAAGGGCTGCTCACGGAGCGGGAACGCCAGATAACGCAGTTGTTACTGCGAGGCCACTCCACCAAATCGGTCGCCCGGCAGCTCGGTATCGCGCCCGGCACGGTGATGGTTCACAAGCGCAACCTGTTCGCCAAGCTGGGCATAACGTCGCAGTACGAGCTCTTCTCTCTCTTTATCGACGCCCTGTAGC
>JAACFE010000114.1 GCA_009937525.1 Gammaproteobacteria bacterium | reverse complement strand
GGCATTGCCGCCGAGCGGCTGGTCGAAGAAGAAATCGACGCTCGTCGTCTGATAATCCTCCTGCGTGTCGATGCTCGCGCCGATAGACAGGTGCTTGTTCTTGCCCAGCGACGTGCCCTTGTAGAAAAGGCCCTTCATCGGGTCGAAGAAGTTGTACATTACGCGACCGAAGAAGCGGAATGAATTCGTGGAGTCCGCTCCCCTGTTGCCCGAAAGAAGGGAGGCACGGTATTCGAGCTTGTCGTTCATCAGGTAGCCACGGGCCCTGACGCCATAGTCACGCCCGACTTTCGTGTCCAGCGCGCCTGCCCAGACGAAGCTCGTGGGCTGGTAGTCCGTCGCCAGCAGCGAGACCGCCGACTGGTTGGAGTTGTAAGTCACCGCGGCGAGCAGCTGGCCGAAGTCAAGCATGAACTTGTCGCTCTTTGGCTTGTAGGTCACCACGAAGTCCTGGATGAATATGTCCCCACTCTTGCTTGCGCCGGATCCCTTGCCCAGGTTGGGGCTGTCGGTCTCGAAGAAGAAGGACCATTTGTCGTTCAGCTTGCCTCCGGCGAGGATGCGCAGACGGCGGAAGAACAGATTCTGCTCTGCGCTGCCGGTGGGGGGGTCAATCGACTCGCCCCTCAGCTTGGCCAGGAAACCGAATTTTATGCTGTTGCTGCCGTCTTCGCCGCACCGAGCAACATCGTGAGCGACAGAGCGGCCACAAAAGCTGAAAATCGTTGATACTTACTACCCATGATTATTCCCCCGGGAAAGTTTTTTGGTGAATCCCCTCGCATACTCAATCAGGGCCGTGGTGGTTGCCATTAGCCAAAAGTCGAATGAGCACCCCTGAGTAGACGAATGTCTAATGCGGTGCTACAGGCCGCAATTCAAAATGCCTCGAAACGGGCCGTCGCCCGATGGATAGCAGCGCCTACCGAGTGGAGATTCCGATGAGCGAGATCTACGCCGTCAATGATTATTTCAAGCAACACGGGCTAGTAAACGAGGAACAGTATTTTGACCTCTACAAGCAGTCGGTCGAGGACAACGAGAAGTTTTGGGCGGAGCAGGCCGCAATCATCGATTGGTCCAAGCCTTTTACCAAGGTCAAGGACGTTTCCTACGCGAAGGACGATCTGCACATCCGCTGGTACGAAGACGGCGAACTGAACGTTTGCCACAACTGCGTCGATCGCCACCTGGGCGACAAGGCGGACCAGCCCGCGATCATCTGGGAGGGCGACGATCCGAACCGAGACCTGACAATCACATACGCCGACCTGCACGGGCGGGTAAGCCGGTTTGCCAATGTGCTGAAGTCGATCGGCGTCAAGAAGGGTGACCGGGTCACGATTTATATGCCGATGATTCCGGAATCGGCGGTTGCAATGCTCGCCTGCGCACGCATCGGCGCGATTCACTCCGTGGTCTTTGGCGGGTTCTCTCCCGACGCGCTTGCGGGCCGCATCATCGACTGTGAATCGAATGTCGTGATCACGGCTGACGAAGGTGTACGCGGCGGACGTTCCGTGCCGCTGAAGGCCAACGTCGACGCCGCTGCAAAGATCGACGGCGTCACGACGCTCGAAAAAATCCTGGTTGTCAGGAACACGGGCAAGGATGTCGCCTGGGAGGACGGCCGCGACGTCTGGCTGCACGAGGCAGAGGAGTCCGTTGACGACGACTGCCCCTGCGAGCCGATGAACGCCGAGGACCCCCTGTTCATCCTGTACACGTCGGGTTCGACCGGCAAGCCCAAGGGCGTCCTGCACACGACCGGCGGCTACCTCGTGTACGCCGCGATGACCTTCAAATACGTCTTCAACTATGAACCCGGCGATATCTACTGGTGTACGGCGGACGTCGGCTGGGTCACTGGCCACTCCTACATCGTCTACGGTCCGCTCGCGAACGGCGCACAAACCATGATGTTCGAGGGCGTGCCGAATTATCCCGACTCGAGCCGTTTCTGGCAGGTCTGCGACAAGCACAACGTGAATATCTGCTACACGGCGCCGACGGCGATCCGCGCGCTGATGCGCGAGGGCGACGACCCGGTCAAGAAAACGTCCCGCAAGAGCCTGCGGCTGCTGGGTTCGGTCGGCGAGCCGATCAACCCCGAAGCCTGGGATTGGTATTACAGGGTGGTCGGCGACAGCCGCTGCCCCATCGTCGATACCTGGTGGCAGACGGAGACGGGCGGCATCCTGATCACGCCTCTGCCCGGCGCGACGGCGCTGAAACCCGGCTCGGCGACCCGGCCGTTTTTCGGCGTCAGGCCGGCCATCGTCGACCCCGACGGAAACATACAGGACGGTGCGGTCTCAGGCTTGCTGGTCATACTGGACAGCTGGCCCGGCCAGATGCGCACGGTCTATGGTGACCACGACCGATTCGTTCAGACCTACTTCAGCGCTTTCGAGGGCCGTTACTTCACCGGCGACGGGGCGCGGCGCGACGAAGACGGTTACTACTGGATTACGGGCCGCGTCGATGACGTCCTGAACGTCTCCGGTCATCGCATGGGTACGGCGGAAGTCGAGAGCGCGCTGGTTGCCCACCAGGCTGTCGCGGAAGCAGCCGTCGTCGGTTATCCTCACGAGATCAAGGGACAGGGCATCTACGTGTACGTCACGCTCATGGAAGGGTACGAGCCCAGCGACGAGCTCGCGACCGAGCTGCGCAACTGGGTGCGCAAGGAAATCGGACCGATCGCAAGCCCCGATCTGTTGCAGTGGGCGCCGGGGTTGCCCAAGACCCGCTCCGGCAAGATCATGCGGCGCATTCTCAGGAAGATCGCAGAAAACGACTACAGCAACCTCGGTGATACATCGACACTTGCCGACCCGAGCGTCGTCGAGCACCTGATAGAGAACCGGAAGAATCGAGGGTAAGGATACGGAACCGCTGTGACGCAATCGGACAGCAGAAACTTCATCGTTGCGGACGACCATCCCCTTTTCAGGGAGGCGCTGATCCACGCGATTCACAACTGCGTGCCCGGCGCGGTGATTCATGAAGCGGACAGCCTCGCAAGCCTTTACGAGGTGGTGGAAGCGAATCCCGATGCGGACCTGCTGTTTCTCGACCTGCACATGCCTGGCGTGAGCGGGTTCTCGGCGCTGGCCTACATGCGCAACAACCACGAGTCGCTGCCGACGGTCATCGTTTCTGCGGTGGACGATCCGACGGTCATCCGGCGTGCGATCCAGCACGGCGCCAGCGGGTTCATCCCGAAGTCCTCGCCGATTCGCACGATCGAGGCCGCGATCAACGCGATTCTCCAGGGCGAGGTCTGGTTGCCCGATAACATCGATCTGGGCAGGGACGGGCTCGACAACGACGAGGCGCGCATTGCGTCGGCGATGAGCGCCTTGACGCCGCACCAGTTCAGGGTGCTGATGATGTTGGGCGAAGGGCTGCTGAACAAGCAGATCGCCTACCAGCTCGGCGTTTCGGAAGCGACGATCAAGGCGCACGTGACGGCCATCCTGCGCAAGATGCAGGTGACGAACCGCACACAGGCCGTGCTCGCGGTACAGCGCCTCAATACCAAGGAGCCCGGACTGGTCGAATAGCCCGCCGGGCAGCTAGTGCCGGCTGAGGATGCGTGACATCAGGGCACGCAGCGCGGCAGGCTTGATCGGCTTGTGCAGAAGCGCATGGCCGGAATCGCGGATTTCCTCGCGAACCACCTGCGTGTGATCGGCCGTGACGACGATTGCGGGAATCGCCGTATCCGCAAATTCGCGCAACTCCTTGATGACTTCGATGCCCGTGACGCCGTCGTCCAGGTGGTAGTCGACGAGGAGCAGCGAGGGATAGCCGCCGCCGTTACTGCCCAGTTTGCGCAGGTGCTCGAGGGCGGTTTCCGAGTTATTGGCGGTAAGTGGGCTCGCGCCCCACTTGCTCAACAGGCCCTGCATTCCGTCGAGGATCGTGTGTTCGTTGTCGACGCACAATATGATCGTGCCGTCCAGGGACGATGCCGGTGCCTTGTCGATAAGGTGCCTGACCGTCGGCGTGGCTTCGGCGCGGCTGGCGAGAGGAACCAGGACTTCGAAGGTGCTGCCCCTGTCGATCTCGGAGCGCATCCGGATATCGTGACCGAGGAGCTTGGCGATACGGTCGACGATGGCGAGGCCCAGTCCCAGTCCACGCTTGGTTCCTTTGCCCCGCTTGCCGAGACGCTTGAACTCCTCGAAGACGACTTTCTGATCTTCCGGCGCGATGCCCATGCCCGTGTCGATCACCTGGATGGCAACACGGTCGCCGCGGCGGCGGCAGCCGACGAGCACCCCGCCGTCTGATGTGTAGCGACGTGCATTACTGACGAAGTTCTGCACGATGCGCCTGAGCATGGCGGGATCGGAGCGCACGTACAGCGAGGATTTCGCAAAACGCAGCTTCAGGTTGTCTTCCGCGAACGCAGCGGAGAACTGAGTCTCGATCGCTTTGAAGATGTCCGTCATCGGGAACACTTCGAGCTTGGGCACGGGTGCGGAAGTATCCAGGCGCGAGATGTCCAGCAAAGCTCCCAGCAGGTCCTCGACGGCGATGAGGCTGCTTTCTACGCGCTCGACCAGGCCCTGCTGCTCCTGGGCCATGTTTTCGCGATGCTCGTTCAGGAGGGCGGCGAACAGCTTCGCGGCGTTCAGCGGCTGCAGCAGGTCATGCGCCGCTGCCGCGAGGAAGCGAGTCTTCGACGCGTTGGCGTCTTCCGCATCGGCCTTGGCCTGCTCCAGTGCCGTCATGGCTTTCTCGAGCTCCGCGGTACGGTCGGCGACACGCTGTTCGAGCATGGCCTTGGATTCGACGAGTTCGCTTTCCACATTCTTGGAGTCGGTGATGTCGGTGTAGGTCGTTACATACCCGCCGCCGGGCATTGGCTGCCCGCTGATCTCGATGACCTTGCCGTCGATGAAGTTGCTCTGGTACCGGTAGGGGGTACCGGAACGAATATGCTTGATGCGCTTCTTGATCTCGGATTCGACGTCCGTGTTGCCGAAGCGACCCGCGTCGCCGTTGAAGCGGATCAGGTCGATGATGGATTCGCCGACGTGCACCATCCCCGGCGGGTAGTTCATGAGTTGCTCGTAGCGGCTGTTCCAGCCGATCAGCCGCTGCGATGAATCGACGACGCTGACGCCCTGGGTGATGTTCTCGAGCGTCGCGTCGAGCAACCGCCGGTTGAACGTCAGCGCCTGCGAGGTTTCGTCGAGCAGTAGTACGACGTCGCCGATTTCGGTCCCGGTCTTGCGCAGGGCCGCGGTCATGACGACGCGAGCCGACGATGCGCCGATGGCGCCGGCGATAAGGCGTTCCGTAAACAGCAGGAGGCGCCTGTCAGCCGGGCCCGACGAGTTGAGATCGATGCCCGTGGACGCGGCGAAGTCGGCAAAGGAGCGTTCCACGTTGTGGACGCCCAGGAAGCGCTCTGCGAGCGACCGAAGATCCGAATTGCTGATGTCGTGCCGGGCGACGGCCGCCCGTACCGGCCCGAAGCCGATTGCCGGACCGGCGAAGGTGCGTGCCTGGATCTTCTCGACCAGCGACTGCCGGGTCGTCATCGACACCAGGACCATCACGAGGATGTTCGCACCGAGCGACCAGGCCACGCCGTGCGTCAGCGAATTGGTGTGCATGTCGACCAGCAGCGCTTCCGGACGCAGCCATGGCTGCGAGAACAGTCCCTCGGTGATGAATGTGTCGCTGAAGGCGCCTGCCCGCGCGAGGTTGGGCAGGAACAGTGTGTACGACCAAAGCACGAAGCCCGTGCAAAGGCCGGCAATGGCGCCGGTGCGCGTTGCGCCCGGCCAGTAGAGTCCGAACACGATCAGCGGTGCGAACTGCGCGGCCGCCGCGAACGACAGCAGGCCTATCGACGCCAGGGCCGCGGACTGATCCGTCGCCTCGAGGTAGAGGTAGCCGAGCGCGGCGATGCCGATGATGGCCCCGCGGCGCACGTGTATCAGGATGCGGGTGTAGTCCTTGCGCTCCGAGAGCCCCAGCATCTTGATGCTCATGAGCGCCGGAATGACGATCTCGTTACTGATCATCGTGGACAGCGCGACACTTGCGACGATCACCATGCTCGTTGCGGCCGAGAAGCCGCCGAGAAATGCCAGCATCGTCAGCAGCGTGTGTTCGCCCTGCATCGGTAGCGCGAGTACGAAGGCGTCGCCGCTGAACTCGCCGGGCGGCAGGATCTTCAGCCCGGCTATCGTTATCGGAATGACAAATGCCGAGAAGATAAGAAGGTAGACGGGGAACGACCAGCGCGTCGGCCGGATGTTCGCATCTTCATATGCTTCCACGACCGCGACGTGAAACTGGCGCGGCAGGCAGAAGATAGCGGCACTTGCGAGAATCAGTTGCGTGACGAACATGTCGGGCACGTGGTCGAGCCGGAACACCGCGGCCGCGCGCGCGGCCGCTTCCGGCGAGACAGCGGGCGTGCCGCTGAGCAGTGACCAGGCAAACATTCCCACCGCTATGAACGCCAGCAGCTTGACGACGGATTCGAACGCCACGGCGAGCATCAGGCCGTCATGGTGTTCGGTAACGTCGATCTTGCGTGTTCCGAACAGGATGGCGAAGCCCGCGAGAGCCGCGGCGAACACGAACGCCGTGTCGTTCTGCGGGGAACCTGCTGCCGAATAATTGGATACGATGTCGAAACCCGCGACGACCGCTTTCAGCTGCAGGGCGATGTAGGGGATCGATCCGATCGTGGCCAGGATGGTGACCAGCACCGCGAGGCTTCGCGCCTTGCCGTATCGCGCAGCGATGAAGTCGGCAATAGACGTCAGGTTCTGTCGCTTGCTCACCGTGATGATGCGGTGAATCATTCCCCAGCCGAAGAAGATGACGGCCATCGGCCCGAGGTAGATAGGCAGGTAGCCCCAGCCATTTTGAGCCGCGGTGCCGACGGCGCCGTAAAACGTCCAGGACGTGCAGTAGACGGCGAGCGTCAGGCCGTAGATCGTCGCGCGCGCGGTTCCGGAAAAGCGGCTCGGGTCTGCCTTGTCACCCCAGTGCGCGATCGCGAACAGGAGCGAGACATAGCCCAGCGACAACAATAGCAGCGCCCACCAGCTGATCAACGCGACGATCTCCCCTCTCGGTGGTTTTCGGCGCCCTTTTCCGGGCGCTCTTTAGTTCTGCGCAAAGTCTACTACTATCGTCGAACGCGAGCGAGACGAGCCGTCGCAATGTCCGTCCAAAAACACTTTAACACACTAATTTCAATCACGTTTTCTGTCTATTTCCGTATCGCTGTCAGGTGCCCTGATCCGCTACCTACGACTAAAGTCTGTAATGCCGTTTGGAACCCGTTTGATAGATTGCGCGGGTGACAAATCCAATAAAAGCATCATAAGGGGGACGTATGTCTCAGAAAGCTGACTACTGGAAGGCAAACCTGCGCTTGATCGCGTTTTGCCTTGCAATCTGGTTTGTCGTGTCCTTTGGTTTCGGAATCATTCTTGTCGAGCCTCTCAACGGCATATCCCTCGGTGGATACAAGCTCGGCTTCTGGTTCGCGAACCAAGGATCGATATACGTATTCGTCGCGTTGATTTTCTTCTACGCCAATCGCATGGGTAAGCTCGATCGCGAGCATGACGTGCACGAAGACAAAGACGTCTAGGGGGAAAGATAATGTCACTACAAGCAACTACCTACCTGGTTGTCGGACTGACCTTCGCGCTCTATATCGGCATCGCGATCTGGTCTCGAGCCTCGACAACCAAGGATTTCTACGTCGCAGGCAGTCACGTCCATCCGGTCGCAAACGGTATGGCGACGGCGGCCGACTGGATGTCCGCTGCATCGTTCATCTCGATGGCCGGCCTCATCGCCTTCATGGGCTATGGCGGTTCGTTATTCCTGATGGGATGGACCGGCGGTTACGTGCTGCTCGCGATGCTGCTCGCACCGTACCTGCGCAAGTTCGGCAAGTTCACGGTTCCCGAGTTCATCGGTGATCGCTACTACTCGAAGACCGCCCGCATCGTGGCCGTCATCTGCCTCATCATCGCGTCGGTGACGTACGTTATCGGCCAGATGAAGGGTATCGGCGTCGCGTTCTCGCGCTTCCTCGAGGTCGACTACAACGTCGGCCTGGTAATCGGCATGGGTATCGTGTTCGTCTACGCGGTACTCGGCGGCATGAAAGGCATCACCTATACGCAGATCGCGCAGTATTGCGTACTGATTTTTGCCTACACGATCCCGGCGATCTTCATTTCCATGCAGCTCACGGGCATGCCGATCCCGCAATTGGGTCTCGGCTCGACGATGTCGGGTAGCGAAGTGTACCTGCTCGACCGTCTCGACCAGGTGCTCACCGACCTCGGCTTTGCGCAGTACACGACACAGGCGAGATTGAGTAGTCTCAACATGTTCGTGTACACGATGTCGCTCATGATCGGCACCGCGGGCCTGCCGCACGTCATCATCCGTTTCTTCACGGTTCCCAAGGTGAAGGACGCTCGCAGCTCGGCCGGCTGGGCGCTGGTGTTCATCGCCATCCTCTACACGACGGCACCGGGCGTTGCTGCCATGGCTTCTATGCAGAGCGTCCGACCTGGATCAAGAAGTGGGAAGAGACCGGCCTGCTCGCGTTCGAAGACAAGAACGGCGACGGCGAGATCGTCTACTCGGCCGATCCGAACGTCAACGAGGTAACCAAGATCGACCGCGACATCATGGTGCTGGCCAACCCCGAAATCGCGGGCTTGCCGAACTGGGTTATCGCGCTGGTCGCGGCGGGCGGACTCGCAGCGGCACTATCGACCGCGGCGGGATTATTGCTCGCCATATCCTCGGCCATATCCCATGACCTGCTCAAGGGCGTGTTCAAACCGGATGTCACCGAGCAGCAGGAATTGTTAGCCAGTCGTATCGCGATGGCCTTCGCAATTCTGCTCGCCGGCTATCTCGGCTTCAACCCGCCGGACTTCGCCGCGGGAACGGTGGCCCTGGCCTTCGGCCTGGCAGCATCGTCGATATTCCCGGCACTGATGATGGGCATCTTCAACAAGAGGATGAACAAGGAAGGCGCGATCGCCGGTATGGTTGCCGGTATTGGCGTGACCCTGCTGTACGTATTCCAGCACAAGGGCATCATGTTCATCGCCAGCACGTCGTACCTCGGCGGCATGCCGGAGAACTGGTTCCTCGGTATCGAGCCGAACGCGTTCGGCGCGATCGGTGCCCTGGTCAACTTCGGCGTCGCCTACGTGGTATCGCACATGACCGCAGCACCTCCGGAGCACATCCAGCACATCGTGGAAGACATCCGTGTTCCGCATGGTGCCGGTGAGGCCATCAGTCACTGAGATTCGTTCTCGGCCTGAGAAAAGGGGGCAGCAATGCCCCCTTTTTTTTGCGTTAAGATTAGGGCCTGTTGACAATCAGCCTGTTGGCCGCATTGCTGCCCGAAAAAGCCTCGGGCAAGGCGCGAGGAGAGAGGTTTGGTATCATCAAATGAACGACGAGCAACGCCGCCAGCGGCTTTTTCGGGCGCAACCCTTCGGGGCGGGGCCATATTTCCGCCACGCCGTGTTGCAGCTCGCTTACGTCGCGTTGCTGCGCCCCGCTCGCTGCGCCTTGCGTCGCAGCAAAATGGCCGCCGCTGCGGCGACCGGCTGATCGTCAACAGGCCCTAGCCCATGTGGAAA
>JAACFE010000113.1 GCA_009937525.1 Gammaproteobacteria bacterium | reverse complement strand
GCGTCCTGTTGTTGGCGTGGGAGACATTATTGCCGGTCTGCGGCCGTTTCCCGGTCACCTGGCACACTTTGGACATGACTAAGTCCTTGATTTAGCAATCTTATGGTACAAAACAGGCCCGCGACGGCGGGCAGCGAGCGGGCCTTTATACCAGCCCCGGAGGGGCAATTCAAGCGGTCGGGGCGGCTCTGCACAGGGCCGTCAAACAAGCCCCCTGCTGGCCAGGGACGTGGCCCCGCTGTCGCCGATGATGAGGTGGTCGAGCAGGCGTATATCGACGAGCTCGAGGGCGGATTTCAGGCGCCGCGTGATCCGTTCGTCCGCCTGGCTGGGCTCCGCGACGCCCGACGGGTGATTGTGGGCGAGAATCACCGCGGCCGCGTTGACGGCCAGCGCTTCCTTGACGACTTCCCGCGGGTACACGCTGGTGCCGTCAATGGTGCCGCGGAACAGTTCGTCGAATCGCAGCACCCGGTGGCGATTGTCGAGGTACAGGCAACAGAAGCGCTCGTGCCCGAGGTGCCGCAGCTTGGACAGCAGGAACGTCTCCGTATCGGCCGGGCTGCGGATACAGGCGCCCGCAGGCAGCGACTGCTCGAAGTACCGCCGTGCGAGCAGCGGGACGGCATGTAACACGGCGAGCCTCGCATGGCCCATGCCTTTTTCGGCAAGAACCAGGGCGCTGTCGGCATGGAGCAGCTGGCGCAGCGAGCCGAAACGGTCGAGCAGGCGCTCGGCAAGGCAGCTCCCGTCCACCGCGCGGTCGCGGGTGCGCAGCAGCAGTGCAAGGAGTTCGGCGTCACCCGGCTCGCGACCACCTGATTGTGCTGTCTGGCCCATCGACGCTCCCTGTCGCCCGCGCCCGGCAAAACCCCGATAGTGCCGTCCCGGCATATCGATACAAGCATTCAATCTCGGTCAGAGGGGCCATTTCTCTGGAAATAGCGCCGAATGAAAGGCTAAGCTGGGACCATGAATATCGTACTCGGAATCAGCGGCGGCATAGCCGCTTACAAGACGCCGGAGCTCGTGCGCCGGCTTCGTGAGCGCGGCGCGGACGTGCAGATCGTCATGACAGCGTCGGCCGAGGAGTTCGTCACTCCGACATCGCTGCAGGCGGTCTCCGGGCGCCCGATCCGCAGCAACCTCTGGGACAAGGAGGCGGAAGCGGCCATGAGCCACATCGAACTGGCTCGCTGGGCAGACCTCGTGCTGATCGCGCCCGCGACGGCGGAGATCATGGCGCGGCTTGCCAGCGGCGGCGCACCCGATCTGCTGACGACGCTGTGTCTCGCGACCGAGGCGCCGATCGCGATCGCGCCGGCAATGAACCGGGTGATGTGGGCGAATCCCGCGGTTCAGGCGAATCGCAAGACACTCGAAAAACGGGGCATGCAGATACTCGGACCCGACCACGGTTCGCAGGCCTGCGGGGAAACGGGGGCCGGCCGGATGCTCGATCCCGATGTCATCGCGGATGCCGTATGCAGTCCCGAGTTCGCCGGCGCCTCCGCAGACGGTGTCCTGGCCGGCAAGACCGTGCTCGTGACGGCAGGGCCGACGCGCGAACCGATAGACCCGGTGCGCTACATCACGAACCGCAGCTCTGGGAAGATGGGATACGCGATAGCGGCGGCCGCGCACGCACTGGGTGCGCGCGTCATCCTGATCAGCGGACCCGTGTCACTGCAGGAGCCGCGCGGCGCAGACGTCGTGCACGTGGAAACGGCCGAGGAAATGCACGCCGCGACGCACGAACGGATTGCTGACGTGGACATTTTCATCGCAGCGGCCGCCGTATCCGATTACCGGCCGTCGGAGGCGTCTGCGCAGAAGATAAAGAAGACGAAAGACACGATGACGCTGGAGCTCGTGCGCTCACCGGACATCCTGGCGTCGGTGGCCGCGCTCGACGATGCGCCGTTCACGGTGGGTTTTGCGGCGGAGACCGAGAACGTCCGTGAATATGCGCTCGGCAAACTCGTAAACAAGAATCTGGACATGATCGTTGCCAATCGCGTAGGCGCGGATTGCGGTTTCGATTACGACGATAACGCAGCGGAGGTCCTCTGGAGCGGGGGCGAAAAGGCGTTCGACAAGATGCCGAAATCGGAACTGGCGGCCGGGCTCATGGACCTTATCGCCGCGCGATTCTTCGCAACCCGGGGTGCCGAGACGCAGCCCGCATTGTCGATCGTTTCAATAAAAGAATGACAGGTCAGAGAACGAAAAGGAAAAGCGTTGCGACTCATTGAGCTCAAGATTCTCGACCCGCGGCTGGGCGATTCGATTCCGCTGCCGTACTACGCGACCGAGGGTTCGGCAGGCCTCGATATGCGTGCGTGTATCGACGAGCCCGTCTCCGTCGAGCCGGGAGTGACCGAACTGATCCCGACCGGGCTGGCGATTCACATCGGGGATCCCGGGCTCGCGGCGGTGCTGCTGCCACGCTCGGGTCTCGGCCACAAGCACGGTCTCGTGCTGGGTAACCTGACCGGCCTGATCGACTCCGATTATCAGGGACAGGTGTTCATATCCTGCTGGAATCGCAGCTCGACGCCTTACGAGGTGCGGCCGGGAGAACGCATCGCCCAGATGGTGTTCGTGCCCGTCGAGCAGGTCCGGTTCCAGGTCGTGAAGGAGTTCGACGACAGCGATCGGGGAGACGGGGGGTTCGGACACTCAGGCACGGCCTGAGCGTATTCAGTCGAGGCCTTTCAGGGCCTTGAAGCGATTGATGTCTCCCTCGAAGCGGGAAACCATCTGCTGCTCGTTTTCCTGGAACTTGAGCAGGTTCTTCTGGTGCCGCGCGATCGTGTCCTGCGTGTCGTTGATGTCCGCGACGAGGTCCTCGCTGATGAGCGGCGCCTCGGGATCTTCGCTGTAGGGGCGGAACTTCGCCGCTTCCCGCTTCAGCTTGGTCAGCCTGCGCTCGAGGTTGCGGAGGTACAACTCCGTGACACGCGACTGTGCCTGGAACAGTTCGATGCGGCGGTCGCGGTGCATGACGATCTCTTCGACCGACAGGTAGGTCGCGAGGAGCGCTTTGTCAGCACGCAGCTGCAGTTCCTTCTGCATCGCGAGCTCTTTGGCCTTCGCTTCCGCAGCCAGCTGCTCCTCGGTCTTGCGGCCGTCGAGATGGTCGACCGTGACGGCGTGCTCGTTGAGGACCTGCTTCGGCAGGTCCGAGTACTCGGGCGGGATGCTGTCGCCGTAATGAATCTGGCCGTCTTCGTCCACCCACTTGTAGACGCGATCGGTCTCGCCGGCGATTGCGGTCAGTGACGCAAGCGCGAGAAGAAAGCCTGTGGTTACCGCGGTTTTAAGCATGGGCCCAAATATGCCATGGAGAGCGTGCCGGAATTGCGACACAGTTCGCTTTTCCGAGCTTAGTCTCAGTTACGCATTCTGTAAACCGGCGAAACGGATGCGTGTGCATGGTATCAGGCCGCCACACCGTACCTGCGGCGGTAATCCGTTACAGGGCGCAGGAATTCGGCGTAATCCTCTGATTCTTCGAGGGTCTCGATCAGGTCGTCCAGCTGGATGATGCTGATGACCGGGATGCCCAGCGACGATTTCAGCTCCTGCACCGCGGACAGCGAACTCTGGCCACGCTCCTGGCGGTCGAGCGAGATCGCGAGGCCAGCGACGCTGGCACCGTTTGACGTAATGAGGTGATGAGCCTCGCGCACGGCCGTCCCGGCCGTAATGACGTCGTCGACGATCAGCGCGCGCCCCTGCAGTGGGGCGCCGACGATGCTGCCGCCTTCGCCATGGGCTTTCTCTTCCTTGCGGTTGTAGCAGTAGGGCACATCGATGTCGTGCTGCTCGGCAAGGGCGGCTGCCGTCAGCGCCGCGAGCGGGATGCCCTTGTAGGCGGGGCCGAAGATCACGTCGAATTCGACATGTGAGGCTGCGATGGCCGCCGCGTAGAAACGGCCGATCCTGGCCGCGGCATAGCCGGTATTGAAGAGCCCTGCGTTGAAGAAGTATGGGCTCACGCGCCCGGACTTCAGGGTGAACTCCCCGAAGCGCAACACGCCGAGTTCCAGCGCCAGGTCGATAAATTCCTTCTTATAGGCTCGCATTTGCTTCGTCCTGCTTCGCGCTTCTGTATTATGGCCGCCTCCGGCCGCGGCGTCGCGGAGTATGCCACACGCAGCGAGTGATGGGACGCCTGCAGGCGTTTCCGACATCACCTTTATTGATCGATCAGGGAGGGACGGTTTGTTCCGAGTTATCAGCCTTAACGCGAACGGTATCCGCGCGGCCGCACGCAAGGGATTTTTCGACTGGATGGCGGCCCAGGAGGCCGACGTCATCTGCATCCAGGAAACCAAGGCACAGGTTCATCAGCTGACCGACGAGATCTTTTCGCCCGCCGGGTACCACTGTTTCTACGAGGACGCGGAAAAGAAAGGGTACAGTGGCGTCGCCATCTACAGCCGTCACGAGCCGAAGACAGTCCTGCGCGGGTACGGCGACGAGGAGTTCGATGCCGAGGGTCGCTATCTCGAGGTGCAGCTGGGTGGCATCAACGTGGTTTCGCTGTACCTGCCTTCAGGATCGTCGAGCGAGGAGCGCCAGGAAGCCAAATACCGCTGCATGGATTCGTTCACCGAACACCTGAAGAAACTGCAGCGCCGGCGCTCCGAATATGTGATCTGCGGCGACTGGAACATTGCGCACAAGGAAGTCGACCTCAGAAACTGGAGAGCGAACCGGAAGAATTCCGGGTTCCTGCCCGAGGAGCGCGCCTGGATGGACAAGGTCTTCGGCGAACACCGGTACGTGGACGCGTTCCGAACCCTGGAGCAGGAGCCGCATTCCTACACGTGGTGGTCGAACCGCGGTCGTGCATGGGACAACAACGTCGGGTGGCGCATCGACTATCATGTCGTCACGCCGGGCCTGAAAGATCGCGTGCTCAGAACCGAGATCTACAAAGAGGAACGTTTCTCCGATCACGCGCCGCTCATCATGGATTACGATTGGCAACATGACGGCTGACGTGCAACAGGATCGCTCGCGGCGGGAAACATTCAGAGAAGCAATTCTCAACAGGCGCATGCTGATATGCGTCTTCACGGGGTTCACATCGGGCCTGCCGCTGTACATCCTGATCCAGCTCGTGCCTGCGTGGCTGCGCACCGAAGGTGTCGGTCTCGCCGAAATCGGTTTCTTCGCGCTGATCCAGTTCCCGTATACGTGGAAGTTCCTGTGGTCTCCACTCATGGACCGCTTCACGCTGCCCTTCCTGGGCCACCGCCGGGGTTGGATGTTGATAACGCAGCTGGCGTTGTTTGCTTCCATCGCGACACTCGGTTTCATAAACCCCGGTCTGTCGATCTGGACCGTCGCCTACCTCTCGGCGGCCGTCGCGTTCTTCAGCGCCAGCCAGGACATCGTGCTCGATGCGTATCGTCGTGAGCTGTTGCCTGACGTCGAACTCGGCCTCGGAAATGCAATTCACGTGCAGGCATACCGGCTGTCCGGACTGGTGCCGGGAGCGCTCGCACTGATACTCGCCGATCAAATGCCCTGGCACACGGTGTTCACAATCGTCGCCGCGTTCATGTTCGTCGGTATTGTTCTGACATTGTCCGTATCCGAGGCTATTGCGGAGCCGAAGCCACCGCAGACGATACGCGCCGCGGTCATCGAACCGTTCCGGGAATTCCTGGGGAGGGCCGGCGTGCGGTCAGCAATGTACGTGCTCGCTTTCCTGTTTCTTTACAAGCTCGGCGACAACATGGCGACTGCGCTGCAGTCGCCGTTTTTTATCGATGTCGGATTCACCCTGACGCAGATTGGTACTGTCGCCAAGTTCTCGTCCCTGACCGCCGCGATTGTCGGAGGCGTGGTCGGCGGGCTGATCATGGTCAAGCTGTCGATCAATCGCGCGCTGTGGGCGTTCGGCGTGGTTCAGATCGTCAGCATCCTGGGATTCGCGGCCCTGTCGGTGATCGGCCCTAATCTGTGGATGCTCGGCTTCGCAGTCGCATTCGAATATCTCGGGGTTGGTCTCGGCACGGCGGCGCTGACCGCGTTCATCGCTCGTTCGACCCATGTCGCCTTCGCGGCGACCCAGTTTGCATTGTTCACGGCCCTCGCAGCGACTCCACGGACCCTGGCTAGCGCCATCACGGGCGTCATCGTCGAACAGACAGGTTGGACGAATTTCTTCCTGCTTTGCACGGTGCTCGCCGTACCCGGGATGCTGCTGTTGCGGAAGGTTGCTCCCTGGAGCGAGGACACGGCATGACGGCCCTGCGGGAAGTGGCGATCGCCCCCCTCGCGGAGCTGGACGATCCCGGGTGCCGCGAATTCACGATCGGGGACGGCGACTGGCCGTTCATGGGTTTCGTGGTAAGGCAGGGCGACGATGTCTACGCCTACCAGAACTACTGCATGCACGTCGGGCATCCGCTGAACTGGGCGCCAGACAACTTTCTGACAAAGGACCGGTCGTCGATCATCTGCGCGTCACACGGCGCGCTTTATGAAATAAGGAGCGGTGAGTGTTTTGCGGGCCCTTGTCGGGGAAAATCCCTGCGCAGGGTGCACGTGGAGATCCGTGATGGTGTGGTCTACGTCAACGGCCCTGCAAGCATGTAAGGCGGGCTGTCCGCCGCTGCTCAAATATTGTCAAGGAACTCCAGCGGGTCGTGGAACCCGATCGGCATCTCGTCATTGTTTCTGCCGACGTAGTCTTCAGGATCCATGTCGACCGAGCCGGACCAATCCTCCGGCGGGCTCGCCTCGACGAGTAACAAATCGGGCCAGGCCTCCATGTCGATTTCGTCGAGTGTACCGTCGAACTGCTGCAGTTCCACGGTGCCGTCGTCTTCGTCGACTGCCACCACTTCGAACAACGTGCCGTTCGGGCGGCTGAACCACTGGCCGATCACGGGATAGAGTACTGCCATTCCTGTCTGCCTTGTCGGTTGTTCTAGAAACCCCTTCTAATCTTATATATAGATCACAATTCACTACTTGCAAGACCCATCGACGATATATCGATGCGGACGAAGCGCCAGTCCCGGATCTGGTGGCCGTGCCGCAGCCCGCGCCGCTCGAACTTGGTGCGGGGCCGGTCGAGTGCTTCATCGCCCGCGTGGACGCGCCTTTCGACACACTCGAAGCGGCCGGATTCCCGGACTGCCACCTCGATATGCTCCGCATAATTCTCCCAGTCCGTCGCAATATGCAGCGAGCCCCCGGACGACAGCCGCTCCGCCACCGCCTCGAGGAATCGCGGCTGGATGATCCGGCGCTTGTGGTGACGCTTCTTGGGCCACGGGTCCGGGAAGTACAGGTTGACCCGCGACAGAGACGCCGGCGGGATCATCGCGTCGATTACCTCGACGGCGTCATGGCAAATCACCCTCAGGTTCCTGATGCCCGCATCGCGGGCCTTGAGCAGGCCGTGGCCGACACCGGGTTCGTGCACCTCGACGCCCAGGAAATCCAAGCCCGGGTTTTCTGCGGCTTGCTGCACCAGCGTCTCCCCGTTGCCGAAGCCGATCTCCAGCACGACCGGTGCCGAGCGTCCGAACAATGCGTCGAAGCGAAGCGGTTCGTCGCCGAACTCGACGCCAAATGCCGGCCAGAGTTCCTGCAGCGCACGCTGCTGGGACGAGGTCAGGCGGCCCGCGCGGCGCACGAAACTACGCACGGTTCTGAGCCGAGATGGGGAATCCTTGCTCGAAGTCATAGCTATGCATTCTATCGCTTGAGCGTCGAATACAAACAAGAGTAACCTGTTCGGACTGCAGCAATGCTGCCGGGGGAAACAAATGAAAATCATTTCTATTTACAGGCAGATACACTCTGCGTCCGCTGCAATTACCGGGCTGGGCGCAGCATTCCTGACAGCGCTTGTCGCGTTGTCCTTACCCACCACCGCGAGCGCTCAAGAGGGCTCCGCGGGCGCGATGCTCGAGGAGATCGTTACCACCGCGCGCAAGAAGAGCGATGCGGAGAAGGCGCAGGAAGTTCCG
>JAACFE010000112.1 GCA_009937525.1 Gammaproteobacteria bacterium | reverse complement strand
CAGATTAAGGTACGGCACCGGTCCGGTACCGGGAGGAATTCGTCCACTGGGTACGTATCATAAGCGAACTGAAGGCACAGTTCCTTGTCTGTGTAACTCATACACCGCATTATCGCGGCTGAGGCAGTGACGCGGCCGCGATGGGATGATCAGACACACACCAATGCACCAGTACCGACGATGGCTGTCCGCCCTCTGGGCCGTGACGGCGCTAGCCCTTTTTTGTCCCGCCGCCTTCGCCGACGACGAGGAGGCGCGCAGCGAGGCCGCGGCGCACCTGCTGCAGGCCGAACTGGCCCTGCAGGGCAGCGAGTACCTGGAGGCCGTGCAGGAATACCGCAAGGCGGCGCAGATCAGCGAGAGCGTGGATGTCGCCCGTCAGGCCACGCGCATCGGCTACAGCTTCGGCTTCAACGAGGAAGCGCTGCTGGCGGCCAAACGCTGGCTGGAACTGGACGAGGAGAGCGACGAAGCGCTGCTCTACGTCGCGCAGCTGCAGCTTCGCCTCGGCGACCAGCGCAAGGCCCGGCGCAACCTGAAGAAGCTGATCCAACGCGGCGACGAAGGTGCCGACAACCGCCTGTTGTCGCTGGTGCAGGTGCTGTCCCAGGAGGATCCGGAGGACGCTGACAAGGTCATGCGCTGGCTCGCGAAGCCGTACAAGGACTCGGCGCACGCGCAATATGCGACGGCCGTCATGGCGATGCAGGCGGGCGATACGGATTACGCGGAAGAGCGCGCCCTGCGCGCCATGGAGCTGGATCCGGACTGGACCAAGGCGAAACTCCTGTACGCGCGCACAATGCTGATCGCGGGCAGGCAGGACGAAGCGATCGAATACACCGCCCGCCTCATCGGCGACGATCCCGACCCGGATCCCGACGCACGCATGGAACTCGCGCTGATGATGATGACGGCCGGGCGCGACGATGATGCCCTGAGCCAGATCAACCAGATACTGCTGGAGCAGCCGTCGCACGCCGATGCGCTGCGGATGATGGCCATCATCAACTTCCGGCTCGAGAACCTCGATGCGGCCTGGGCGGATTTCCAGGACCTGCTGGCCAGTGGCCGTTTCACGATGGACGCGCTGTACTATCTCGCGCGCATCGCGGACATTCGGGAAGAACACGAGCGCGCGGCTCGCCTGTACTCGCAGGTCCGGTCGGGACCGAACGCCGTCGTATCGCAGCGCCGCGCAAGCGCGCTGATCGCCTATGATCTGGACGATCCGCAAAAAGCGCTGCAACAGCTCGAGGATTTCGGCAGCGCCAGCCCGAGCCACGCGATCGACATTGTTCTCGCCCGGGCGCAGCTGTTCGCATCGCTGGAACGTTACGACGAGGCCCTCGAGAATTACGACCGCTACCTGATGTACCGGTCCGATGACGAGTCCGCGCTGCTCGGCCGTGCGGAACTCCTGCTGCGCATGGACCGGCTGGACGATGCTGTCGCGCAGTATCGCGCCGCCGCGGAGCGATGGCCGGACAGCGCCATGTCCCTGAATGCACTGGGTTACACGCTGGCGGATCGTACGGACGAGTACAAGGAAGCCGAGAAGCTCATCCGCAAGGCGCTCGAATACGACCCGGACAGCCCGGCCATCATCGACAGCCTCGGCTGGGTGCTCTTCAAGCGCGGTGAATACGAAGCGGCCCTGTTAGAACTCGAGCGCGCCTACGAGAAGCTCGACGACCACGAGGTCGCCGCGCACATCGTCGAGGTGCTGGTCGCGCTGGAGCGGCCGGACGAGGCGCTCGAAGTCCTCGAGGACGCCGAGACCCGCCATACGGACAGCGAACTCCTGCAAGATGTCAGAAATCGCCTGTTCCCGGACCCCGATTAGCGCCCGACTCGCCGGCCTGCTGCTGGCGGCCCTGACGCTGACGTCCGGCTGCGCGACGCGTGAGAGTCTCGAACTCCCCGACCTCGGGGGCTGGGAGAGCCGCCAGGCCTTGCTGGGCCAGCTCGAGGAGTGGGCGTTCAACGGCCGTATCGGTGTCGTCGCCGGTGACGACGGCTTTAGCGGCTCGCTGCGCTGGGCGCAGGTGGGTGACGATTTCGAGGCGACGGTCAGCGGCCCGCTCGGCATCGGCACCGTGCGCCTCGAAGGCGAAGGCAGCCGCGTGCAGCTGATCGACGAGGACGGCAACAGGACGGTCCTCGAAGACGCCGAACGGGACCTCTATCTGCGCTACGGCTGGACCATACCCGTGCGGAGCCTGCGCTACTGGGCGCTCGGTATTCCCGATCCGGCGCTGCCGGCGGAGACCGAGCTCGGCGCCGAAGGACGGCTTCAGCGCCTGAGCCAGGGCGGCTGGCAGGTCGATATCACGCGTTACGGAGAGGGCGGCGGCCAGCCGATGCCGACGCGGCTCAGGGCCGCAAGCGAGCAGACCCGCGTCAAGCTCGCGATTCACAAATGGTCATTTTTTAACCAGCCAGGCCGCTGAGTGGGCGCTTCGTTGACACCTCCCGGACGTCCCCTCACAATTCGCACGGGCAAGCTGATACGACTGATAAATATTTGGGGCGTAGCCAAGTGGTAAGGCAACGGGTTTTGATCCCGTGATTCGCAGGTTCGAGTCCTGCCGCCCCAGCCATCAAGAAGCACAGAGGGGATAGTCGTGGATATTGCAACTATGGCCGTGTTTACGGGAAATGCGCACCCGAAACTGGCCCACCATATCGCGCGCTGCCTCATGTTGCCGCTCGCACGTGCCCACGTCGGCCGTTTTTCCGACGGTGAGATCAACGTCGAGATCCTCGAGAACATCCGCGGCCGGGAGACCTTCATCATCCAGCCGACCTGCCCGCCGGCTTCCGAGAACCTGATGGAATTGCTGGTCATGGTGGACGCCGCCAAGCGCGCCTCTGCTTCGCGTATCACGGCAGTCATTCCGTATTTCGGTTTTGCGCGCCAGGATCGGCGACCGCGCGCCGCGCGGGTACCGATCACGGCGAAACTTGTGGCCAAACTGATCGGCGCCGCCGGCGTCGATCGCGTGCTCACCGTCGACCTGCATGCCGACCAGATCCAGGGTTTCTTCGATATCGCGGTCGACAACGTCTATGCCTCACCCGTGCTGCTCGGCGACGTCTGGAAACACGGCTACCCCGACATGGTGGTGGTCTCGCCGGACGTCGGCGGCGTCGTCCGCGCCCGGGCACTCGCAAAACGCCTCGACGATGCCGACCTCGTCATCATCGACAAACGCCGCGCCAGGGCCAACCAGTCCGAGGTCATGAACATCATCGGCGAGGTCGAGGGCAAGAACTGCATCATGATGGACGACATGGTGGACACCGCCGGCACGCTCTGCCAGGCCGCCGATGTGCTCAAGGACCGCGGTGCGAAAAGTGTGCACGCCTACATCACGCACGCCGTTCTGTCCGGCCCGGCCGTGTCGCGTATAACGGAGTCCGCGCTCGACGACCTCGTCGTCACGGACACGATCCCGCTGAGCGAGGAAGCCCAGGCCTGCAAGAAGATTCGCCAGCTGTCGACCGCGGAGCTGCTCGCCGAGACCATGCGGCGCATCTCCGACGAAGAATCGGTCAGCTCGCTCTACGTAGACTAGTAGGAGAGGGCCTCGGCCCGCGATCGCGCGCCAAGGTGGGCTCCTACATTCGAGAAACAAGCCACCCGGTCTGTTGCAGGAGCGCTTCTTGAAGCGCGATCCGCCAGGCTTCAATCGCGGGCCGAGGCCCGCTCCTACTGGCTGGCCTGCCAATCAATCCTTGTAAACCTTCCCGCCTTTCATGACGAAGCCAACCTCGAGCAGTTCGGCGATGTCGTCGAGCGGCGAGCGGTCGACGGCGATGATGTCCGCGAACTTGCCGTCCTCGATCGTGCCGATCGAGTCGGACATGTCGATCAGGTCGGCCGCGTTGATCGTGGCCGCGACGAGCACCTCCATCTCGGTCATGCCGGCCTCGACCATCAGCAACGCTTCCTCGGCGTTCGTGCCGTGCGGTGACACGCCGCTGTCCGTGCCGTAGGCGACGTTGACGCCGGCGGCATGCGCCTTGGCGAAGTTGCCGGCCATGTCACGGCCGACACGGATCGCCTTTTCCTTGACGGCGTCCGACATGAAGTCGGCCTCGACCGCCATTGCGCCGACCGTCTTGCCGGCGAGCAGCGTCGGGACCAGGTACGCACCGGTCTCCTTGAACAGCTTGATCGCGCGCGGGCCCGTGTAGGTGCCGTGCTCGATGCTGGCGACGCCGGCTTCGAGCGCCGCGATGATGCCGTCCTCCTCGTGCGCGTGCGAGGCGACCTTGCGGCCCATACGCGCCGCCGCCTGCACGACTTCCCGGAGTTCGTCCATTTCCATCTGTTGCCCCGTGCCGGTCGCGCGATCGGTGAGCACGCCGCCCGTCGACGTGATCTTGATGAGGTCCGCGCCGTACTTGATGGCGTTGCGCGTCGCCCGGCGGCAGTCGTACGGGCCGTCGCAGATGCTGTCGTCGGTCCAGAGTTCCATGAGTTCCGGCTTGACGCCGCTGATGTCCGCGTGACCGCCGGTGATGCCGACGCCGCCTGCCGCAATAATGCGCGGGCCATCGATCCAGGCTTTATTGATCGCGTCCCGCAGCGCATACATCTCCTCGCCGGAGGAACCGACGTCGCGGACCGTGGTGAAGCCTGCCAGCAACGTCTTCATCGCGAAGTGGGCGCTGCGCATCTGCATGAGTTGCGACGACATCTTCAGCCGCTCTTTCTCATTGCGCGGCCCGAGTTCGCCCTGCAGGTGCACGTGCATGTCCATGAGGCCGGGCAGCACGAAGCGATCGCTCAGGTCGATGACCCGCGCGTCGTTGCCGTACGCGGACGGCTCGGCGTAACCGTCCACGACATCGACGATGCGCTCGCCCTCGACGACGATGGTCTGTCTCGACTTGGGGCGCTCGCCGGGTACGGACAGCAATTCACCGGCATGGATAAGCAGGGTTTCGGCGTTGGCGAGCGTTGCCGCCGTCAGCAGGAATACCATTGACGCGAGGCGCAGACAGGTCGTGATCATGGATGCTCCGTCATTGTGGGACCGAAGGTCCGCTAGAATACACGAATGCGCATCATCAACAGGCACGAGGTGGAGCGGCTGTTGCCGATGGCAGAGTGCATCGATGCCATGGCCGACGCGATGCTGGCGGTGTCGAGCGGTGCCGTCTCGATGCCGCTGCGCCTGTTCACCCCGCTCGCCGACGACAGCGGCTCGCTCGGTCTGATGCCGGGATCGACGCTGGACCCTCCCTTCTTCGGCGCCAAGGTCATCAGCCTGCTGTTCGATAACCCGGCGAAGGGCTTGCCGACCGTGCAGGGCTACGTGTCGTTGTTCGATCACGAGACCGGCCGGCCGGTCGCGCTGATCGAGGGGGCGTCCGTCACGGCCATCCGCACGGCGGCCGCGTCGGGTCTCGCGACCCGCGAGCTTGCGAGGGAAGACGCCCGGACCCACGGCGTTTTCGGTACCGGGGTGCAGGCGGTCACGCACATCGATGCGATCGCCTGCGCGCGCGACGTCCAGGAGGTCGTCGTGTGGGGCAGGGACGCGGACAAGACGCACCGCTTCGCCGCAGAGCAATCGGAGCGCGCGGAAATCGACGTAAGGGCGACCGACGACCCGGCTGAAGCGGCCGCTTGCGACGTGGTGAGCACGGTCACGGCGGCGAGTGAGCCGGTACTGATGGGTGAATGCCTGCAGCCCGGCAGCCACGTGAACCTCGTCGGCTCGCACACGCCGCAGGCGCGCGAAGCCGACACCAACGCGATCCTGCGGTCGCGGGTCTACGTCGATCTCATGGCCTCGGCCATGAACGAAGCCGGCGATCTCCTGATCCCGATCGACGAGGGGGCAATCGACCAGCGCCACATCCTCGGCGAGATCGGCCAGGTGCTGGCGGGTGATGTCCCGGGCAGGACGGGCGACTCCGATATCACCCTCTACAAGTCCCTCGGCATCGTCGCCCAGGACCTCTTCGCGGGGGCGCGCATCTACGCGCGGGCCCTGGAGGACGGGGCCGGGGTCGAGGTGGACCTCGGCTGAGCGTTGGGGTACCATGCGCCGCCCGCAACGGGTTGGTCGCAAGCCCGCGGGTGCCAGGCTCTGGCAAATTTATAGTTAAATCAATCAGATAATGGAGTTCAGTCATGGCTGACGATTTTGATCTGATTGCGGAACTCCGGGACGACAAGGGGAAAGGTGCGAGCCGCCGCCTGCGTCGCGAAGGAAAAGTACCCGCAATCCTCTACGGTGGCGGCCGCCCGCCGCGCAACCTCGCATTCGACCACAACCGGGTCATCCAGCAGCTCGAGAACGAATCGTTCTATTCGAGCGTCCTCAGCGTCAAGGTGGGCGACAAGGAGCAGGCCGTCATTCTCAAGGACCTGCAGCGTCATCCGGCCAGGCGCCAGATCCTGCACATGGACCTGCAGCGCATCCGCGAAGACGAAGAGATCCGCATGAACGTGCCGATCCACTTCCTGAACGAGGACATCGCTGTCGGCGTTAAGCAAAGCGGCGGCAAGGTCTCGCACCTGATGACCGACGTCGAAGTCGTCTGCCTGCCGAAGGACCTGCCGGAGTACCTCGAGATCGATATCGCGGACGTGGAACTCAACGAGATGCGCTACATATCGGACATCCCGTTGCCGGAAGGCGTGACGATTCCGCTACTTGCTCAAGGCGAGGAAGCGGACCAGCCGATCGTCTCGATCCAGATCATCAAGGAAATGGTCATCGAGGAAGAGGAAGAGGCCCTCGAGGAAGCCGTGGCGGCAGGCGAAGTACCTGTGGCCGGCGAGGAAGCCGAGGAAGAAGGGGCGCCTTCGGAAGACGAGTCCAAAGAGGACTGATCGACGAGCGTTTAGCGACCTGGAAGACCGCCCACGGGCGGTCTTCTTGTTTGTACCATTAGCGATATGACGACATTGCGCATGATTGCCGGGCTCGGGAACCCGGAGGACAGGTACCTCAGGACCCTGCACAACGCGGGCTTCTGGTTCGTGGACGAACTCGCGCGCAAGTTTGGCGGCAGTTTCAAATATGAAAAGAAGTTCGACGCCGAGTGCTGCAAAATCAGCGTCGACGGCGACGACATCTGGCTGGTGAAGCCGCAGAGCTACATGAACCACAGCGGCGGGCCGGTTCGCGCGGCACTCGACTATTACCGGGCGAAGCCCGGCGAGCTGCTCGTGGCGCATGACGAGATCGACCTGCCGCCCGGGACGGTGCGGCTGAAGCAGGGCGGCGGCCACGGCGGCCACAACGGCATCCGTGACGTGATCCGGCACTGCGGCGCGGATTTCCTGCGCCTCAGGATCGGCGTCGGCCATCCCGGCGAGAAGGACAAGGTAACGGGCTACGTGCTGAAGCGTGCGTCGTCGGACGTCGAGGCGCTGGTCGAGAACAACGTTGACGAGGCCGTCGCGGTGCTGCCGGTGTTGCTGAAAGACGGCCTGAACGCGGCGATGAAGAAGCTGCACACGAAGCAAGCAAAGGAAGACTGAGTGGCGATTACCTGTGGCATCGTGGGCCTGCCGAACGTCGGCAAGTCGACACTGTTCAACGCGCTGACCGCGGCCGAGATCGCGGCGGAGAACTACCCGTTCTGCACGATCGACCCCAACGTCGGGGTCGTGCCGGTGCCGGACGAGCGACTCGACGTGCTGACCGGAATCGTCAAGCCGGCCAAGACGATCCCGACGACGATGGAGTTCGTCGACATCGCGGGCCTCGTCGCAGGCGCGTCGAAGGGCGAGGGGCTCGGCAACAAGTTCCTCGCGAACATCCGCGAGACTAATGCGATCGCCCACGTCGTGCGCTGTTTCGAGAACGACGACGTCACGCACGTCACCGGCAGGATCGACCCGATCGACGACATCGAGACCATCAACACCGAGCTCGCCCTGGCCGACCTCGAGTCCGTCGAGAAGCAGTTCATAAAGGCCGAGAAGAACGCGAAGACGGCGAAGAAAGAAGACATCTACGTCCGCGACACGATCAGGAAGATCCGCGATCACCTCGCCGAGGGCAACGC
>JAACFE010000111.1 GCA_009937525.1 Gammaproteobacteria bacterium | reverse complement strand
CGTCCGTGACGACCTGATTCTGATCGGCCAGGATTCGGGAGTAGCGTAATGGCAAGAGTTGAAGCAGAAGTCGGCAAGCGACCCGAGGGCATGTGGGGTGGCCTGATCAAGTGGATCGACGATCGGTTCCCGATGACATCCACGCTCGAATACCACGTAACCAAGTACTACGCGGCCAAGAGTTTCAACTGGTGGTACGTCTTCGGTGTGCTTGCGTTCGTTGTGCTGGCCATACAGCTGATCACCGGCATCTTCCTGACGATGAATTACAAGCCGTCCGCGGATGAGGCGTTCGCCTCGGTCGAGTACATCATGCGCGACGTTGAGTGGGGCTGGCTGATCCGATACCTGCATTCGACCGGTGCGTCGTTCTTTTTCATCGTCGTCTATCTGCACATGTTCCGCGCAATGCTTTACGGCTCCTACAAGAAGCCGCGCGAGCTGATCTGGCTGATCGGGATGCTGATCTTCTTCGTGCTGATGGCGGAAGCATTCGCGGGCTACCTCCTCCCGTGGGGCCAGATGTCCTACTGGGGTGCGCAGGTGATCATCTCGCTGTTCGGCGCCATTCCCGTCGTCGGCGATGGCATCGTGGAATTCATTCGCGGCGACTATTCGATTTCGGATATCACCCTGAACCGTTTCTTCGCGCTGCACGTTATCGCGCTGCCGCTGGTGCTGGTCGCGCTCGTCTTCGTTCACATTGTGGCGCTGCACGAAGTGGGATCGAACAATCCGGACGGCATCGAGATCAAGGAGAAAAAGGGTGCGGACGGCGTGCCGCTCGACGGCATAGCGTTCCATCCGTATCACACGAGCAAGGATCTCGTCGCGATCCTCGTGTTCCTGATGATCTTCAGCGCGGTGGTGTTCTTTGCGCCCGAGATGGGCGGGTATTTCCTCGAGCACGCCAATTTCGAGCCCGCCAATCTGAGAGCAACGCCGGAGCACATAGCGCCGGTCTGGTATTTCACGCCGTTCTACGCGATTCTGCGGGCGGTTCCGGACAAGCTATGGGGCTTCATACTGTTCGGCCTCTCCGTCGTGCTGCCGGTGTTTCTGCCGTGGCTCGACCGGTCCCGCGTGAAGTCCATTCGCTATCGCGGCTGGATCTACAAGTTCGCGCTCACGGTTTTCGTCATCAGCTTCCTGACGCTCGGCTGGCTCGGCGTGCAGCCTGCGGAGGGGGTTTACGTCCTCATGGCCAGGATCTTCACCGTCCTGTATTTCGCGTTCTTCCTGCTGATGCCCTACTACACGACGATCGACAAGACGAAGCCTGTACCGGAGAGGGTGGTCTACCATGGGTAAGTTCAATGTGATCGCCAGGCTCGCAGGAGCCGTAATGGTGCTTGCCGTTTCGCAGGGCTTCGCCGCCGGCGGCACCGCTCTCGAACACGCGGACATCGATCCCGGCAATATCGCGTCACTGCAGCGCGGAGCGCGTAACTTCATGAACTATTGCTCGGGCTGCCACTCCGCGCAGTACGTCCGTTTCAGCACGATCGGCAGGGACCTCGAGCTTTCGGACGAACAGCTCGGCGAGAACCTGATGTTCAACGCCGAAAAGACGTTTGAAACCATCAACGTCTCGATGCCGGATGCGGAGGCTGGTCGCTGGTTCGGTGTTGCGCCTCCCGACCTGTCGCTGATCGGGCGCGCAAAAGGTGCGGACTATATTTACTCATTCCTGAAAGGTTTCTACGTGGAGCTGGAAAGTCCGACAGGGGTCAACAATACCGTCCTGGCGGGCACCAGCATGCCGCACGTTCTCTGGGAACTGCAGGGCTTCCAGCGCGCTGTGTTTTCGGAGCACACGGAGGAGGGTGTTACGACACGGCATTTCGAGCACTTCGAGCCGCTGACCGAGGGCTCGATGGACGCCGAAGGTTTCGACGAGTTCGTCCACGATACGGTCAACTTTCTCGTCTACATTGCCGAGCCCATTCGGTCGGAGCGCCGCACGCTGGGCGTGTGGGTGATCATGTACCTGATCTTTTTCTGGATCATCGCAGTAATGCTGAAGAAGCAAATCTGGAAGGACGTTAAGTAGATGGCGACGATTCCGAACAGACGATCCGTGATGACCCTGTTTTCGCGCCCGACGGATATTCACAGCCACCGTACCCGTCTCGTGCTTGCGGAAAAGAACATCAACATCGAGATTGTCAACGTATCGGGCCCGGATCTGCCCGAAGACCTGATGGATCTCAATCCCTATCACACGGTACCGACGCTGGTCGATCGCGATCTGACCTTGTACGACTCGCGAGTAATCATCGAGTACCTTGACGAGCGCTTCCCGCATCCACCGCTGATGCCGGTGGACCCGGTGACTCGCGCGCAGTTCAGGCTGGCGTTGTTCCGTATCGAAACCGATTGGTACTCGCTTGCCGAAGAAGCTGATCCGCTCGATGGCAAGCTGAGCTCGAAGTCCCGCAAGATGCTGCGGGAGAGCATCCTCCAAAGCGCCGAACTGTTCGGCGCGCGCCCGTATTTCCTGAGCGAGGAATTCTCGCTCGTGGATTGCAGTATCGCTCCCATCCTGTGGCGCCTGCCGCTTTATGGCATCGAATTCGGCGCGCAGGGAGCGTCCATCGAAGCGTATATGAAGCGGGTATTTGCGCGCCGCTCGTTCCAGCAGAGCCTGACGGAGCTGGAACAGGAAATGCGGATGTAATGGGTGAGAATGGCCCGGGGTATTGGTTCCCGGGTTGCTCGCCGGTGGCTCGCTTGAGGCCTCGGGAACCAAAACCCCGGGCCCTTTCCTCGCGGTGTATATCGGTTCGCGCCGGCTTATGTCTCGGCGTCGCTGATTGTTTTGCCCATATCCGAGCATCCAAACGTCTGCCAGTCAGCTTATGTAATCTTTTCAAATGCCGTGCGAAACGGTGGTAAGCTTCGTGTCAGGGAAAAACAAAAGGCTTGCGGGAAAGTGGCAAATCCAAGTCGATCAAAAAGACCCTATTTGATACGAGCGATGCACGAGTGGATGGCCGACAATGGCCACACGCCGCATATCGTGGTTGACGCATCTGTCGATGGAGTCAGTGTGCCGCCAGAGCACGTCAAGGACGGCAAGATCATTCTCAACATCAGTGAATCCGCTGCGCATAATCTCAAGCTCGTTAATGATTCCGTGAGTTTCCGCGCGCGCTTCGGAGGTGTTCCCTTCGACGTCTGGGTGCCAACGAGTTCAATACTCGGCATCTATGCGCGAGAGACCGGGCAGGGGATGATATTTTCCAATGACTCCGGCACGTCGGACTCAGTGCCGCATGCGGATGACGTCGACGAGACGCGGTCGCGGCCGCATCTGAGGGTCGTCAAGTAGTCGAAGCCGGTCCCTCAGGCGTCTCCGAGGAGCGTCGTGTCGATCAGGTCGCACAGGCAGTGAATTGCCAGGAGGTGTACTTCCTGGATGCGCGCCGTGCGGGTCGCCGGCACGCGAATTTCGACGTCGTCGTCGCCCAGCAAGTCGGCCATTCGGCCGCCGTCGCGTCCAGATAACGCCACCACGCTCATGCCGCGTTCGTGCGCCGCGGCGATGGCACGGCAGACGTTTTCCGAATTGCCGGATGTGGAAATGCCGAGCAGCACGTCCTGCGGCTTGCCCAATGCGCGAACCTGTTTGCTGAAGATCTCTTCATACGAGTAGTCATTGCTTATCGACGTAACGGTCGACGCATCGGTGGTCAGCGCCATTGCCGGAAGTCCGGGACGCTCCATCTCGAATCGATTCAGCAGTTCCGAGGAAAAATGCTGTGCATCGGCGGCCGAACCCCCGTTGCCGCAGCTCAGTATCTTGCCATCGTTCAACAGTGCTTCGGCCATCAACGTTCCGGCTGCAGCTATGCTCTCGCCCAGTGCCTCTGCGGCACTTTGCTTGGTCGCAATACTCTCCGCGAAATGTTCACGAACGCGCGTAACTGGATCCATGATTCATCCACTCGTGGTCGAAGATGCGTCGATTCTAGCAGCCGTCGCCTGTTGCGTCTGTTCAGGGGCTGAAAGCATCACGAATCCACTCGATGGTCCGGCATCCGCTCGCCCGGTCATCCACACCGATGACATCGAATCGCGCAACGTGGGCCGCGAAAGCAGGGCGCGTCGCGAGGAACATTTCAGCGGCTCTTACGAGCTTGTCCTGCTTGCGTCGGTCGACGGTCACGGCGGCATCCGAGAACGCACCGGCGGAACGATATCGAACCTCGACAAACACCAGGCAATCGTCGTCGAGCATTACGAGGTCGATTTCACCGTGGCGGCAGCGGTAATTTCGCTCGACCGGCTCCAGTCCCCTGTCCTGCAGGTATCGGTATGCCCGTTGCTCGACCGCGCGGCCTACAGCTCTCGTGCTTCTTCTTGCCACGCCTGATCGTCGACAGGTACGTCGGGCCGCGCCGCGCCATCGTCGCCGATTGCCTGGAATGGCAAGTTCGGGTCTCCGGGTTCCGGCAGCGGCACCGGTTCGCCGCGGCGGAATTCCGCCCAGGCGAGTCGTCGGTGGACGCGGCCGCTGGCATCGAGGTACAGGACGCCCGTCGCGCCATCGATTTCCGGCATCGTGCCGTCACGCGCGGCAAACAGAGGCGCGACGAGATGATAGGCGTCGTAGCCCATTGCATGCAGCCGGCCAAGGCGCCGTTCCTCCGGCCAGTATTCCCGGTATACGCCCGGCAGGTATCGGATCCAGCTCTGGGGCGCGATGATCCACGGGGTGTCCGCGAAGCGGATGCCGTTCAGGTCCGAGTTGGAGCGGCCGTCCATCGCGTAGATCGACGACGTGGAATACACGGGCAGATCGCCCGAGTAATGGAACTTGAGCTGTGACTTCAGCAGACGCCCTGCCGCGCCGTCAGCCGCCAGGAATATGAAGTCGACGTCCTGCCGCCGCCGCGGGTCGAACTGCAGCGGTGAACCGATATTGGCGCGCAAGCGCTGATAACGGCTCACGCTGCCAGCGAGCCCCATCAGTTCTTCGATCGTGCGCGAAAAGTCCGGGCTCTCGCTGGTGAAACTCCGATAGTCGAGCAATGTCCCGCCATGACCCTCGAACTCGGTCGCGAAGGCGGTCAGCAGTCGGCGGCCCCAGTTGCTGTTCGGGACCAGCGCGACAGCCTTGCCATGCCCGTCCTGCAGTGCGCGCGTGGCAGCCGATACCGCTTCGTCCTCCGGTGACAGCGCAAACTGGAAGAGACCGGGTGGCGGCAGGGACTCGTCCGGCAAATAGTTGAGCGTAAGGACGGGAACGGGAACCAGGATGTCGTTCGCGAGCTCGATTACATTAGGTTGCAGCAGTGGCCCGACGACGAATTCGGCACCGTCCTCTACCGCGGAGGAATAGGCGGCACCGGGCCCGCCTTCGGCATTCACGTCGTAAATCCGGATGGATTGGCGATCGTCGAGACCACCGGCGCTGGCGAAGTAGGCGCCCAGAAAGCCGTTCTGTACGGCCTTCCCGGCACTCGCGGTGCGGCCGCTCAACGGAAGCAGCAACGCGATGCGACGCGGATAATCGAGCAGATCATCCTCCGGGATTTCGAGCTGATCCAGCACGCTCATCGCGGGGTGCCCGGCATTGCGCTCGCGCCAGCGCACGACCCCGTTGCTCCAGCCGATGCCCTGCTGCCCGGTTGCCGTGGCGAGAGAACCCAGCGTGAGCCAGCCGCGCACTGTCGGATCGGTGGCCATCTCGGCGGCCCCACGGAGCCGGTGCGGGTCGCTCACCATGAGTCCGTTCCAGAGTCGCTCGCGATTCCTCTGAATGCTCTGCCGGTTGTCGAGCCAGTTCTCGCGCTGCATGAGCAGCTCGACGGCTCGCGTCGGTTCGCCCAGCTGAAACCACGCGTCGGCGCGCAGCGCCTCCACACGCAGCCGCAGCTCCGGCGGCAGGGACTCCCGGCTGAGCGACTCGAGCAGGTCTCGTGCGCGTTCGGCCTCGCCTTCGTACAGCAGCATCGCGGCGTTCGTCGAATTCCAGCGCCACAGGAGTTCGCCGCCCTGGGGCAGCGCGATGCCGCGGAATGCGTTGCTTGCGCGGACGACGTCGCCGGCATCGAGCCAGTTGTCCGCCGCCAGCAATGTAAGCCGGTCACGTTCGCTCCCGCTCGCTTCTGCGGCAAGACCGATGTATACGCTTGCCGCTTCCTGGTAGTCACCGTTCATCGCGAGCCGCTGGGCGCGGGACTCCGCCGAACCGCCCAGGGCGCCACCGCCCGTCGTTTCACAGGCTGCAATAACCACCGAGAGCAGCAGCACGGCAAACGTGCTTGCTTTGCGGTTCCATTGCCGGGCAGGATGTTCTTGAAGATTCATTGTTAGTGCACTTTTGATCAGGACCGGAATCGAGCGCGCTATGAGCGGCACACTGTTCGTCGTTGCCACACCGATCGGAAACCTCGAAGACCTGTCTCCGCGAGCACGCCAGATACTCGCCGCAGTCGACCTGGTTGCAGCCGAGGATACCCGCCACACCGGGCGATTGCTATCGCATTTAGGGGTGAAAACGCGGCAAATTGCGCTCCACGAACACAATGAGGCACGTGCGTCGCAGACCCTGATCGAACAGCTGCAGGAGGGTAAGTCGGTGGCGCTGGTCAGCGATGCCGGCACGCCGCTCGTCAGCGATCCCGGCTACCGGCTGCTGCTGGCGGCGCACGCGAACGGCATTACTGTCTCGCCGGTACCCGGTCCATCGGCGGTCACGGCGGCGTTGTCAGTTTCGGGATTGCCGACCGATCGCTTCGGCTTCGAAGGTTTCCCGCCTGCAAGATCGGCGGCGCGGCGCAAATGGCTGCAGGCCCGTGCATCGGACGCCCGCACCTTGGTGTACTTCGAGGCCGTGCATCGTATAGCCGCAACCCTCGCCGACATGGTCGACGTGTTCGGTTCGGACCGCCAGGCGTTCCTGGGCCGCGAACTGACGAAACTGCACGAGCAGTGCAGGCGGGCGAGCCTCGGCAAACTGCTCGACGAAGTGACCACCGGTACGATCGCCTCGAAGGGCGAATTCGTGATCGCTGTTCACGGGGCGGCGGATGTGCCGGCCGCGTCGATCGATGCGGACCGCCTGCTCGCAGAGCTCGCCGGGGTACTGCCGGTGAAAAAGGCCGCGGCGATCGCGGCCCGGATTACCGGCGAAAAGCGCAATGCGCTGTATCAGCGCCTGCTCGAGATCAGGGACGAGAGTGGCGCCTGAGCGTCGCATGGCGGCGCCGAAACGCGAATCGCAGTGCTGCAAGCAGGTGTCTGACGTCAATCTGATTCATGAGTGTCTCCCTGCGCAAGGTTGTGGAAATACATGGCCTGAAGCGTGCGACGGGTGCACTCGATGTCATCCGCCGGTATGTCGGCGAACAGTTGGTTGAGCAGCTCGGTCTCGGCCGCACGGATTTTGCGGAACAGTTCCCGGCCGACATGGGTGAGCGCGAACAGGGGTGAACGTTTATGGCGCGGGTTGGGGCGCGACTGGAGGAAACCGTCTTCGAGCAGGGCGTTGACGGTGACCTGAATGTGCTGCCGTGACACCTGGTTGCGTGAGGCAATCTCCGGCACGGCAAGCGTTTCATCGGGATACAGAAACTCGAGGACGGCCCGGTCTGCCGCGGCCAGGCCGTGCGCCCGCAAGTAGTTGTCGGCCAGCTGCGCCATGGCACGAAACAGCCGCCGGATCAGCCAGGTGACTTCGTATTGCGATGATGGGGCTTGCATGCTTTGGCCCGGACAAATTGACAACTGAGTTGTCATTATCAATATTGACAAGTAATTTGTCAATATTGCGCGGCACAGGGCGCGCGGACGAGCGAAATGCTTTAGAATTCGCGGTCCGGAAACGCCGGAGTCGGCCAGGCAATCGCTGCCTCAGGGAGGCAGAGGAAAGTCCGGGCTCCTTCGGACAGGGCGCCAGGTAACTCCTGGAGGGCGCGAGCCCATGGAAAGTGCCACAGAAAATAAACCGCCGGGCGCAGGCCCGGTAAGGGTGAAAAGGTGCGGTAAGAGCGCACCGCGCGGCTGGTAACAGTCCGCGGCACGGTAAACCCCGCCCGGAGCAAGACCAAATAGG
>JAACFE010000005.1 GCA_009937525.1 Gammaproteobacteria bacterium | reverse complement strand
GTCAGCATCTGCTCCGAAACCGTGATTGCCGACTGCAGCTCTTCGAGCGTGTACAGGGGGAACTCCACATCCACGGCGATGACGACGTCGACACCCATGTCGCGAACGATATCGACAGGCAGATTGCCGACGAGACCGCCGTCGACCAGCAGGTGGCCGTCGACACTGACCGGCGCGAGCACTCCCGGCACGGACATGCTTGCCCGGATGGCAAGCGCGAGATCGCCGCTGTCCATGACGTGAATCTCGCCGGTCGTGATATCGGATGCGATCGCACGAAAAGGGATCGGCAGATCGTCGAAGTTCGACACGTTTGACACCGGCAGAGTCAGGTTGCGCAGTATGAGGTCGAGCTTCTGCCCCTGCACCACGCCGAGCGGTAACTTCAGCCGGCCGCGTTCGAGCCCGATATCAAGGTTGACAGGAAAGTCCCTCTCATCCTGCTTGCGTCGAAATCTCAGGTCGCTGCGCTCGGGTTCATCGGACATTGCGTCCGCCCAGTCCATCCCGGCGATGAGTTCCTCGAGTTCGTCCACGCTCATTCCCGATGCATACAGGCCCCCTACGATCGCACCCATACTCGTGCCTGCGATCGCATCGATCGGAATGCGCATCCGCTCGAGTTCGCGCAATACGCCTATGTGTGCGGCTCCGCGCGCGCCACCGCCGCCCAGCACCAGTCCTACTCGAAGCCGGTCAGATGACGTAACATCGGTTGCTCGTTCCGTATCCCCGGCATTCGCCAGCGCCGCGAACGATAACGCGACACACAGGAACGCCACACGCCGTAGCGGCATTGATTGATTCATCGACTGAGGCTCTCGTTGTTCATCCCGATTCAACTGGCTGTGATTATAATGCTCGCCGAGTCCGGCACCGCACCCGTCGCAGCGGCGAACGATACGTTCAGCGAGATCGTGGTCACGGGCCAGCGGCGTGAACAGTCCGCTTTGGCGCATTCGGGCAGCATCGAGTTGCTGGACGGAGCGCTGATCGACAACGTCTTTCACCAGCACATCCACCAGCTCATGACCCGGGTCGCCGGCGTCTGGGTCAGCCGTGGCAGCGGCCAGGAGCACCTGACGGCCATCCGGTCTCCGGTGCTGACCGGGCCGGGGTCCTGCGGCGCTTTCCTGTTCCTGGAGAACGGCGTCCCGATCCGCCCCGCGGGTTTTTGCAACGTGAACCAGCTTTTCGAGATCGATACCGAGCAGGCCCAGTCGATCGAGGTCATTCGCGGCCCAGGCAACGCGCTGTACGGCTCGAACGCGCTGCACGGCATCGTCAACGTCCTGATGCCGATGCAGGGCAACCGCTCCGCCGCGCACGGCATCCTCGAAGTCGGCGTCAATCGATTCCTGCGCCTGCAGGCCGAACTCCCGGGGAATCCGCAGTCGCCCCACTTCGCGGGGTTTTCGCTCAGCGACGATGGCGGGTTTCGCGATGATTCCGGTTACCGGCAGATCAAGATCCACGCGAACACGACCAGGGACTTTGTCGATGGCGAATTTACCGCGGCTTTCTCGGCCACCGATCTCGACCAGGAGACTGCTGGTTTCATCGTCGGCGAAGACGCGTACCGCGATCCCGCGGTAAACCGCAGCAACCCCAACCCGGAAGCATTCCGGCAGGCGGCAAGTCAACGGCTCTATGGCATCTGGTCGAAATCGACGGCGCGGTATGCCATCGATGTCCGGCCCTTCCTGCGTCACTCGGACATGCGGTTTCTGCAGCACTTTCTGCCGGGCCAGCCGCTCGAGGAAAACGGTCACGTCAGCGCAGGCGTTATCAGCGCGTTGACGTTTACCGCGGATCGACACACGAGTATTGCCGGGATCGACGTCGAATGGAGCAGGGTCGACCTGACGGAGACCCAGTTCGCGCCGGCGGAAGGGTCCGATTTCCTTGTCGAGACCCGGCCGGAAGGCCTGCACTACGACTTCGAGGTCGTAAGCGCGGGTATCGCCGCGTACATCCAGAGCGACGTCGACATCACCCGGGACCTGACGCTGGCTTTCGGTCTGCGCGGAGAATACCTGCATTATGACTACGACAATCGCATGCTCGACGGCAATACTCGCGAAGACGGCACGCCCTGCGGCTTCGGCGGCTGCCTTTACACCCGGCCTGCCGACAGGACCGACAGCTTCTTCAATCTTGCGCCCAAGGCGTCGCTGAACTACCGGCTGGCCCCAATGACCGCGTTATACCTCGCCGCCGCGCGCGGATTTCGCGCACCACAAATGACTGAGTTGTACCGGCTGCAAAGCGGTCAGCAGGTCGCGGATCTCGACTCGGAACGTATCGACAGTGTGGAACTCGGGCTTCGCTACGACTCGGAATTGCTCTCGCTCGACCTTGCCGCCTTTTTCATGCGCAAACGAAACAGCGTCTTTCGCGATGCACAGGGCTTCAATGTGAACGGCGCTCGCACCCGCCACGACGGGGTCGAGGCCGCATTGGACTGGCAGTTTGCCGGCGCATGGTCGCTGGCCGTCGGTGCCACCTATGCGCGCCACCGCTACGACTTCGATACGATTGCCGCGCGCGGCGAGTCTTTCGTTTCCGGGCGGGACGTCGATACTGCACCGCGCTGGATGGGCAGCACCGAAATCAGCTATGACGGAGGGGATCGGCTGCGTGCATCCCTGCAGTGGGTCTCCATGGGCCGCTATTACATCGACGCCGAAAACCGCTTTGATTATCCGGGCCACGATCTTCTCAACCTGCGCGCCGCTTTCGGCCTGACCCGCAGCCTGACCGTTACGGCCCGGCTCAACAATCTTGCCGACGTCGATGTCGCCGATCGCGCAGACTATGCTTTTGGCGACTACCGCTACTTTCCTGGGCGCGGGCGTGAGCTGTTTGTCGAGTTTCGCTACGTGTACTAGTGATTTTCCGCAATACCCTTGGGACTGGCGGGCAAATCCCTCATAATATGCGCCCCGCCGCCTCCCGAGCGGCACGACAAAACCAGAACAAGCGGAGCGAACTATGGCCGAGGCAGCACCGACACCGCCCGAGGGCGGTGCGAAGATCACCATTGACAACGGCAAACTGCAGGTCCCGGACAATCCGATCGTGCCTTTCATCGAGGGCGATGGCACGGGCCCCGATATCTGGCGCGCAACCGTGCGCGTTCTGGACGCGGCCGTCGAAAAAGCCTACGGCGGGAAGCGCGAGATCCACTGGATGGAGATCTACGCGGGCCAGAAATCGTTCGACAACTTCGGCAACTGGCTGCCGGACGAGTCGGTCGACGCCTGTCGCGAATACCTCGTCTCCATCAAGGGCCCGCTGACCACGCCGATCGGCGGGGGAATACGGTCCCTGAATGTGGCCCTGCGCCAGCTGCTCGATCTGTACGTCTGCCTGCGGCCCGTACGCTGGTTTACGGGCGTACCGTCGCCCGTGCGCGATCCGGCCAGCGTCGACATGGTGATCTTCCGTGAGAACACGGAAGACATCTATGCGGGCATCGAATTCGAGCGCGGCTCGGAGGCCAACGCGAAGTTCCTCGAACTCTTCAAGCAGAACTTCCCCGCAGAGTTCCAGAAGATCCGTTTCCCGGACAGTTGCGGCATCGGCCTGAAGCCGGTCTCGCAGGAGGGCACCGAGCGGCTGGTAAGTGCGGCGCTCGAGTACTGCATCGCGAATGGCCGCAAGAGCCTGACCTTCGTGCACAAGGGCAACATCATGAAATTCACGGAGGGCGCATTCCGCAACTGGGGCTACGAGCTCGCGGAGAGAGAGTACGGTGACCACACCTACACGTGGGACCAGTGGGACCGCACCGTGGTCGAGAAAGGGCAGGATGCCGCAAATGCCGAACAGGAGGCTGCGCTTGCCGCCGGCAAGATTCTCGTGAAGGATGCGATCGCCGACATTACGCTGCAGCAGGTCCTGACGCGGCCGAAAGAGTTCGACGTCATTGCAACCATGAATCTCAACGGCGACTACCTGTCCGACGCGCTCGCGGCGCAGGTCGGCGGCATCGGTATCGCGCCCGGCGGCAATATCAACTACACGACCGGTCATGCCGTCTTCGAGGCAACACACGGTACTGCGCCGAAGTATGCGAACAAGGATGTCGTGAACCCGGGTTCGCTGATCCTGTCCGGCGAGATGATGCTGCGCTACATGGGGTGGACGGAAGCGGCCGATATCCTCCTCGAGGCCATGGATACGACCATCGGCCAGAAGACGGTTACGTACGACTTCGCGCGTCTGATGGAAGGCGCGAAGAAGGTCAAGTGCAGCGAATTCGGCGATGCCCTGATCTCCAACATGTAAGTTGCTGCGGATGGACGAGGAGGCGCACTCACCCGCCGCAGAGTCTGCAATAGCGCAACAGCTCGTCGATGCGTTCCTGCGCTACAACGCGGATTTCCGCGAGCTGACGCAGCGGGCGGCGCGCTGTTTCGAGGAGCGCGACTGGCAGCAGGGGCGTTCTAACGCCGTCGCACGGATCGAGCTGTACGACCAGGCCGTTAATCGCGCACTGGGCGAACTCGGCGCTACCGTCGAGGCATCCGAGAGCGGCAAGGCGTTCTGGATCGCCGTAAAGGATCGCTACGCCGAGCTCATCCGTCAGTATCCGGACAACGCCTTCTTCAAGACATTCTTCAGCTCGATCTCGCGAAGGCTGTTCAACACCGTCGGCGTCGACCCGCGGGTCGAATTCATTGCGGCAGACGTGCTGCTGGACGAGAAGCCGCTTGACGAAAAGGACGTGCGCACCTATCACAATCGCGGCGCGCTGCAATTCTTGATCGACCAGGTCCTGTCAGACTTCAATTTCGGAGTGCCGTACCGGGACCGCGAACGCACGATTCGCTTTGTGACGGCCGAGATCGAGGCCTACTGCAAGGACGGCCGTATTCAGCAGGATCTCGAAATCGTCGAACTCCTGGTGCCGGTCTTCTATCGGGCAACGCGCGCTTTCATTGTCGGACGCATTGGCGGCGACGACTGGGTGGCCCCGCTGGTCATCGCCTTGCGTAATTCCGGCGACGGCATCTTCGCGGACGCAGTGATACTGTCTGTCAATGACGTAAGCATGCTGTTCGGTTTCACGCGCTCGTATTTTCACGTCGACCTCGAACACGTTGGCGCGACCGTCGGGTTCCTGCAACGGCTGATGCCACGAAAGCGGATGGACGAGATCTATACCGTGCTCGGTCGCGCGAAACAGGGAAAGACCGAACGCTATCGCCTGTTCTTCGAACACCTTCGAAACTCGCACGATTTGTTCGTCAGAGCGCAGGGCGTCAAGGGAATGGTCAT
The DNA here is from genome assembly GCA_009937525.1 of Gammaproteobacteria bacterium. Classification (GTDB taxonomy): domain Bacteria; phylum Pseudomonadota; class Gammaproteobacteria; order Steroidobacterales; family Woeseiaceae; genus UBA1847. The sequence continues at coordinate 52,838 of JAACFE010000005.1, read as the reverse complement.
GGAAGTATTCACGCTGCCCTCTTATGACGTCGTATTCAAAGTCATTCGGGACCGGTTCGACTACCCCAAGACCGGCAGCCGTGCCGACGTGATGGAAAAATACAAGCTCGTGTTCATGCGCGACCGTGCCGGTCGCCTCGTCGATGCCCAGGAGTTTCGGCGCCTGCGATTCCCTCGCGGGCGCTTTGATGCCGACCTGCTGCACGACCTGCTGGAGGAGTGCGGCTCCACCTGCAGGGTCGACGGTGACGATGTGGTTGTGGAACACGCCTACATCGAGCGACGGATGGTACCGCTGAATCTGTACCTGGAAACCGCCACCGACGAGCAGGCGCAAGCCGCTGCGATCGACTACGGACAGGCGATCAAGGACCTCGCTCTCAGCAACATCTTCGCCGGCGACCTGCTGCTGAAGAATTTTGGCGTCTCACGCCACGGGCGCGTCATCTTCTACGACTACGACGAGTTATGCCTCGTTACCGACTGCAACTTTCGCCGCATGCCCGAACCAAGGGACGACATCGACGAGATGCGGCCCGGTGCCTGGTTCTACGTCGGGCCGCATGACATCTTCCCGGAACAGTTCATCGAGTTCCTCGGCTTCAAGGCGCATGCGAAGCAGGCGTTCCTGGAGCATCACAGTGACCTGCTGACGCCGGAGTACTGGACGAGCCTGAAGCATCGCCTCGAGGCCGGCGAGATATTCGAGGTGCTGCCGTACGTTGTCGATCAGCGCACGGAGCACCGCGGCCACACCATCGTGCCCAGAGCCCATAGCTGACCGGGCCGGGATCCTCGTGGATCCCGGCGGGCGTCAGCGCAGTCTTGCGGCAATGCCGGCCAGCGTTTCGGCAAGCTCCAGGCGGCGTTTGACGGCGATCGGGCTGCCGGCCTCCTCGGTGAGGCCTGCTGCAAGCCGCTCGAGCGTGCGGGCGAGTCCCCGTTCGCGGGAACCGGCTGCAAGCAGATCCTCCGCACGGTCCAGCGCCTGCGAGAGATCATCGACATACCCGGCGCCGAGTTCATCGTCGCGCACCAGCTGGTCGACATAGGCCCGGGCCACGACTGGTTCGGCCGGCCAGGTGACGCGAAACTGCTGCTGCGGATTGAACACATCGCCCTGATCCGCGATGGCAGCGGCGGCAATCTCGTTAGCCGTCAGGTGTTCGCTCGGCAGCAGGGCCAGGACGTCGAGCCCGCGCACGATCTCCGTGCCATAGATGCGGCCGCCATACCAGTAGGCCGACCAGAAGCCGCCGAGGATCAAGGCGTTCTCGTCGATCGGGCCGCGATCGAAGAACGCGATCTCGAAGGGTTCGGACGAATCAGTGAAGTCGATGACCGAAATTCCGCCCTGGTACCAGGCCTGCACGAATATGTCGCGGCCGGGCACCGGGATGATCGAGCCGTTGTGTGCAACACAGTTCTCCTGGTCCACCTGCGGCGCGGGCATCTTGAAGTAGCCCCGGAACTCGAGCTTGCCGTCCACGATGTCGTAGATCGCGTCGGCACCCCAGGTCAGCGGATCGTAGGCACGGCAGCGCGGCCGACGCCCGCCGCCCCACTCGTCGGTGTAGATCACCTTGGTGCCGTCGTTGTTGAACGTCGCCGAGTGCCAGTACGCGAAGCCCTGGTCGACCACGGCGTCGATGCGCTGTGGCTTCCGCGGGTCGGAAATGTCGAAGATGATGCCGTTGCCCGAGCAGGCGCCCGCGGCCAGCTCGCGATCGGGAAACACCGTGATGTCGTGGCACTGGTCGGTTGGGTAGGTCTCCTGCGTATCCTCGCCATGGTCGCCGCCGCGCCAGAGGCCGGCGAGCACGCCCGTCTCGGGGTCCGCGAAGACGGCCGGGCTGTCGACGATGCGGGATGTCGACGGATCGTCGACCGGGATCTCGATGACGTCGATGCGGAACAGCGCCGTACGATCGTCGCCCGGTGATTCGTCCACGCAGCCTTCGAGTTCGTCTTCCTCGCGCACGGTGGAGGTGCCCGAGTTATACACGATGATCTTGCCGTCATCGCCCGGGCCGGACACGACCGAGTGCGTGTGCGAACCGCGGCAGGTCTGCACCGCGCCCGCCTGGACCGGCCGCGTGAGATCGCTGATGTCGAAGATGCGGATCCCGCGGAAGCGCTCGGGGCTCACGTCCTCGCCGACACCTTCGAGTCCGCAGTCGACCCTGCCACGAGTCTCTTCCACGGACATGATGAGCAGATCGCCGACGATCGATACGTCGCCCTGCCCGCCGGGGCACACGATGGAACTCATCAGTGCCGGCACGCCGTCGTCCTGCAGCCTGTAGACGTTGAAACCGTGATAGCTGCCCGCGACGAGGACGTCGCCCGCAAATGCCATGTCGGTATTGGAGAAACTGAGCAGCGGGTAACGCTCGTAGTCCTCTCCCTCGTCCTCCTCCGTCTCCTCGTCATCATCGCCCGGCGCATCTGCGCCCTCCTGCCCCTCGGGCTCGGCGGCCTCCGGCTGCAGGTGCGTCGGCGGCAATTCGGCGGGATTGGCCGGGTCGAAGAAGCCGGCCGGCCTGGGCAGCGAAGCCACGAGTTCCAGGTTCGAAATTGCCTGGCCGGCATCATCGAAACCGGCGGCGAGACCGGCACGCGGATCATCGGACAGGCTGACCAGCAGCGCGTTCATCCTCTCTATTTCCGCGGTCTGGTCGTTGGTGACGTCAGTCGTAAATTCGAACAGGACGGGATCGTAAGCCGCCCCGGGTTGTTCGAGCAACTCCTCGACCATCGTGACCGCCCCCTCGTGGTGCGTGATCATCAACTTGAGGAACAGGCGATCGAAACCGGTGCCCTTCGACTCGGCGAGCTCTGCCATCCGCTCCGGCGACGCCATACCCGCCATCTTGTGCGAGGTATGCATCGCGTCGTGGGCGGTCGGCTCCGGAACGTGCTCGCCGCGGTCTCTCAGCCACTGTTGCATGAACTCGATCTCGTCGGCCTGTGAGGCATTGATGCGCCCTGCGATGTCGATCAGTTCCTGGCGGTTCGTGCGATCCGCCACGAGTGCGGCCATTTCCATCGCCTGGTTGTGATGCGGAATCATGTCCTGCATGAATCGCGCGTCGGCCGGTGAGTGGCTGGTATTTGCGATCTCGATCGCTTCGTCGGCGCGGAGTTCGCGGGAGACTTCACCCGGCGCACCCGGTTGGATGATGGGCGCCTGGGCCATTCCTGCAATGGAGTGAATGAGGAAGAACATGCCAATACCCGCTCGGCAAGGAACTCGAACCAGATAATTGGTAGACGTTGACAACGGTTTTGCTCCAACTATCGACGGAAAAGATAATCTGTAGATCATTCTATCGTGTCGAGCACCAACGTAATATGCTGCGCGAGGATATACTGTCGCCTTCCGACGGAGATCGTTTCGACCGAGTGAATTTGCAGCCGGAACGATTTCACAAAGGGAATTGATGACGAACTACTCAAGATTGGCACTGAACAGCATCTCCACATTAGTGGATCGCTATAGCCCGGAACGACCTATACTGTTAGGTTTTCGGCTCGAAAATGTCCGTCCCCCCTTATTCATCGTGGGAACGCCGCGCAGTGGAACGACCATTGTCTATCTGCACCTCACGAATCAGTTTCATTTTGCATACTTTTCGAATATCTCGAGGCGAATGTCATTCTTTTCTGTTCCGAGCGCACTCCTGGGCCGAGCCTTCTTTAGACGGAAATCATCGCTTGAGAACGATTTCGGCGTTACGCGGGGCGCGATGGCACCCAGCGACGGCTGGCGGATATTTCACCGCTGGTTTCCGAGAAACGGCACGTTACCGATGGAGAAAATGCCGAGACTCTATGAGTTGAAGAATATCGTCAGAATATACGAAAAACTTTTTGATGCGCCTTTCATCAACAAGAACAATGCAAACTCGGTCCGTATTCGTGAATTGTCTGAGCTGTTTCCGGATGCGCTGTTTATCCATGTTCACAGAGACCCCATGCAATCAGCTCTCTCTCTACTGGATGCCAGGCAAAAACACAGAGTGCACGCTGGTGAGTGGTGGGGGCCACCACCACCGGATCTGAAGAACAGTCGATTTCCTTCCGAAGAAAGTCTGGTGGCTCAACAGGTAGTTGGGTTGCAGAGACATATCGAAGACAGTCTTTCCCTGATTCCGGATTTGCAACGGATTTCGATTTCCTACGAAGACTTCTGCCGCGCCCCTGCGCAACTCTGCAAGTTAGTAGAAGAACGTTACCGCCAGTTTGGCCATGAATTGGTGGCCTGGTCGAATGATCTTCCCGGCAGTTATGAAATAAGATCCAAAGCTGCCCGTTTCGATAAGGCAACAAGCAATTCTCTCAAGCGGGAGATTCGAAACGCCCTGGGCGACAACACAGCGCTCGGAGAGAAATCATGCCAGTGAGCCCCAGTGCCGTTTCCGAGGTCTGCGAATACTTCGGCAGTCGCTATTGCATTCCCGTTGGCAGCGGAACCACGGGCCTCTACCTGGCGATGACGGCGTTGGACGTAAATGGCGGCACCGTAATCTTGCCCGAACGGACGTGTCCCAATGTTGTGATTGCAGTTGTGGCATCAGGAGGCATTCCTGTCCCGGTCCGCAACGACACGCGCGACTACAATATCTCACCTGCCGCGGTTGCCAGAGCAATCGACGATTCGACCAAAGCGGTGCTTGCCGTGAGCAGTTTCGGATATCCCGTTGATGTACAGGAAATCAGACAGGCCATCGGCTCCTACAATGTGCCGATAATTGACGATGCCTGCCAGGCATATGGAGGAACTGTCAATGGAATAAAGCTTGGAAACCGGGGAGATATCGGTGTTGTGAGTTTCGGGTACGCCAAACCCGTCGATGCCAAAGGCGGTGGACTGGTTCTTACAAACTCAAAGGAACTCGCCGAGAAAGTAGAACGATCCCTGGAGGACGCACATTCAGGTCTCATTTCAACTTTCAAGAATATTGTTTTGCGGACCTTGATGCGCACGGGCCATATCAGCTTCGCCAACCGGCTCGCGAACTCTGTTGATTTGCTCAGGTATTCGATGCCCGCCCACGCAGAGAATCGACTTGGAAGAAGTTGGGCTGATTTCGTAAATGAAGTGCCGGACGTGCGGGACAATTTGAGAGCGATCGACAGGTTTGTTCGGCAAATCGAAACCGTGATTCCATTCTGCTACGACTGGTCATTGGACTGGCTCCCCTGGCGATACAGCTTCAAGACCTCCTCTCAATCGGCACAGCGGGAGGTCATGTCGTTCCTCAAAAAGCATGGAATAGCAACGAGCACTCTCTATCTCCCTCTAAGCGATTATCCCGAGATTGGAGGCTCACTGCGCCGGGGGGAACCAAACCGCGAGCTGGATAACATCATTAACCTCAGGTACCGGATGACAGCTGCAAGTACCGGGCAACTGCTCGAGCGACTCGAATCGGCAGTATCTGCATAGACGGCAAAGAAAAGACCTAAGTTCCGACATGGAATGGTCGTGTTCAGCAGGTCTGAATAACTGCTCCTTGGCCGCGACTTGGCATCACCCCACTCCGAGCTACCGAATGCTCCTGCGTAAAGAGTCGCTATAGGCTCGCAGGGAGCGCAATTCGTCAGCGCGGCGCCGGTCGCCCCAGCCAAATTCGGCGGCCGCGAGTTCCGCGATCCTGTCATAGTGTGGCCGTCCCTGGTCAGCGTCGAGGCCGATCATCATGCGGCGGTAAACAATATCGATCAGCGTTCTGGGCAATTCCTCGGCGATCACGAACGCGATTTCCGCTTTGGGAAGCGTAGCTGCAGCGTCGATGCAGCCCGCCAGATCCGGCCGTTGCCGCGCCACGGCCGCGATGCCTGCGGCACGCCCGCCGTAAATGTGCAACAGCCGCTCGATACCCTCTCGGGACAAGCCCGGCAGCTCGCCCAGTGCATCGCGCGCCTGCTCCAGCCCCCAACCCCCCGGCAACACCGTGTCGCGCGTGCGGCATTCGGGCAATCGTCGACCGAGCAGCTTGCCGGTCCTGTCGACGACCTGCTCGGCCAGGTTGCGGTAGGTCGTCAGCTTGCCGCCGATTACTGACAACAGACCACGGGCGATACGCCGATGGGACTTGATCACGTGCTTGCGGGTTATCGCGGACTCGGGGCCATGCGTTCGCTGCGGCAGCGGCCGAATGCCCGCATAGGCATAATGGACATCGTCGATGGTCAGTCCCGCGCCCGGAAATACGCGATTGGTTTCGGCCAGCAGGTATTCGATTTCCTCTGCACTGGCACGGACATCGTCCAGGTCCGCGTCGTACCGCATGTCGGTCGTTCCGATCAGGTACAACCCGTTCCAGGGCAATATGAAGAATGGCCGGCCGTCGGATTGCGCCTCGACATAGAACGCATCGCGTGGCGCATCCTCGAACGGGCTCACGATGATATGGCTGCCCTTGGTGCCGCCGATGAATTCCGGGAACCGCGCGCCGGTCCTGCCCAGCACCGCGTCGACCCACGGTCCGGCGGCGTTGACCACGACTTTCGGCGCTAACCGCGTCTCTTCGCCGGTCAGCGTGTCCGTGGCGGCCAGCGAAGCCACTTTGCCGCCGCGTACACCGATGTCCGTGACCTCGGTGTAGGTCAAGATCTCGGCGCCTGCCGCCCGTGCCGCCAGCACGTTCTCGAGCACGAGCCGCTCGGCAAAGGTCACCTGTGCATCGTAGTAACAGGCAGCTGCCCGCAGATCGTCCTGCAGCAGGCCAGGCTCACGCGCCCGGATCTCGTCCTCGCCCAGCATCTTGTGACGCGGCAGCGGCTTGCGCCAGGAGAGCACGTCGTAGCCGAGCAGACCGAGACGTATCAGGAACGGTCCGCGTTTCGCGCCCCGGTAGATCGGGATGCAGATCCTCAGCGGCTTGACCAGGTGGCTCGCGATGCGCCTGAGGCGGCGCCTCTCGTGCAGGGACTCGTACACGAGCGATACCTCGCCGTATTCGAGGTATCGGAGGCCGCCGTGTATCAGGCGGCTGGAAGCCCACGACGTACCGTTGCAGACGTCTCCTTTGTCGAAAAGCACGACCGACAGGCCACGGAGGGCCGCGTCACGGGCAATTCCGGCACCGTTGATGCCGGCGCCGATGACTGCAACATCACAGGTCCGCGATTCCGCGGTCATCCGGGCCGGGTCTGTCCGCTGCCCCGGACAACGTATTTGTAGCTTGTCAATTGCTCCGCACCGACGGGCCCACGCGCGTGAATGCGGCCCGTTGCGATACCGATCTCGGCGCCCATTCCGAACTCTCCACCGTCGGCAAACTGCGTCGATGCATTCTGCAACAGGATTGCGCTGTCAACGTTACGGAAGAATTTTGCGGCCGCATCGTCGTCGTTGGTAACGATGCACTCGGTGTGCCCGGAGCCGTATTGCGCGATGTGCCGGATCGCAGCGTCGATATCTGCAACCACCCGCACCGACAGGATCGCGTCGAGGTACTCGGTGCCCCAGTCGTCCTCACTGGCCTCCGTCGCTTCCGGGAAGACGGCGATGACGTCCCGATCGCCCCGGATTTCGCAGCCTGCCTCCCTGAGCGCGGAGAGCACGCCCGGCAGCAGCCTCGCGGCAACCTCGCGATCGACCAGCAGCGTCTCGGCCGCGCCGCAGATGCCGGTGCGGCGCATCTTCGCGTTGACGGCGATCTCCGCCGCCATCGCGGCATCGGCCGCTTCGTGCAGGTAGACGTGACAGATGCCTTCGAGGTGGCCGATCACCGGCACCCGGGCTTCCTCCTGCACGCGCCGGATGAGGTTCTTGCCGCCTCGTGGCACGACCACGTCGACCCACTGCGACATCGACGACAGCAGGTAGCCGACCGCCGCCCGGTCGGTGGTGGGCACCATCTGCGCGCAGTCGGCCGGCAAACCGGCCTTTTCCAGCCCGGACGTCAGGCAGGCATGAATGGCGCGGCTGGAGTGAAAGCTCTCCGAACCGCCCCGCAGGATCACCGCGTTGCCCGACTTGACGCAGAGCCCCGCTGCATCCGCTGTTACGTTGGGCCGGCTTTCGTAGATGATCCCGATGACGCCGAGAGGCACGGCAACGCGCTGGATCATCAAGCCGTTCGGCCGCTGCCACTCCGCCAGGACGCGACCCAGCGGATCCGCGAGACCGGCGATCGCATCGAGTCCGGCGGCCATGGCTTCGATGCGCCCCTCATCGAGCATGAGGCGATCCAGCATGGCAGCGCTGAGTCCCCGTTCACTCGCCTTCTGCATGTCGGTCGCGTTGGCTTCGAGTATCTCGGCCCGGCGTGATCGCAGCTCCGCCGACGCGGCGTGCAGCGCCGAGTTGCGAACATCGCCACTCGACATCGCCAGAATTCGTGCAGCGTCGCGAGCGTGGCGGCCGAGGCCGTCCATTACCCGCGGAAGCGAATCAGACATTGCTGTTTCCATCGTCACGATCAAATATCACCAGTTCGTCGCGGTGTACCATCACGGCAGGTCCACGGTAACCCAGTACCGCTTCGATGCTCTCCGATTGGCGGCCGGCGAGCTGCGTCGCCTCGTCGAAGGAATATTCCGCGAGTCCGCGCCCCAGTTCCCGGCCGCGCGAGTCAACCAGCGTCACCACGTCGCCGCGGCGAAAATTGCCGATCACGTCGACGACGCCCACCGGCAGCAGGCTCTTGCCATTACGCAGCGCCTCCGAGGCGCCATCGTCCAACCTTATCTCGCCACGAACCTCGAGAACACCGGCAAGCCACTGTTTGCGCGCAGCTGCCGGCGTCCCGGGCGCCTGGAACAGCGTGCACCGGCCACCCGCCGCCAGCTTGCTGAGCGGCCGTTGCACGACGCCGCTCGTGATGATCGTCGCACAGCCGGCGTGCGTGGCAATCCGTGCTGCCTGCACCTTGGTTGCCATGCCGCCAGTGCCGAAATCCGAGCGGGTCTCTCCCGCCTTGCGCTGCATGTCGTCTGTGATCGCCGTAACCAGCGGGATGTGCTCGGCCTGAGGGTCCGCCACCGGGTCTGCCGTGTAGAACCCGTCGACGTCCGAAAGCAGGATCAATGCTTCCGCCATGACCAGCTGGGCGACACGGGCCGCCAGCCGATCGTTATCACCGTATCGGATCTCCTCGGTCGCTACCGTGTCGTTCTCGTTGATGACGGGCACTACACGCCGTTCGATCAGCCGCCCCAGCGTGCCGCGCGCATTCAGGAAACGGCGGCGGTTCTCCGTATCTTCCGGCGTCAGAAGAACCTGCGCCGTCGTGATTCCGAAATCTTCCAACGCTTCCTGGTAAGCGTGCGCCAGTTGCACCTGGCCCGCCGCAGCGGCCGCCTGCAGGTCCTCGAGCCGCGCGCGGCGCTTGTTGATACCGAGTGTCGTGCTGCCGATCGCGATGGCGCCGGAGGATACGACGAGCACCTCGTGATTCCGCTTGTGCAGGTCCGCGATGTCCTCGGCGAGGCCGGCCAGCCATTGCCGGTCGACGCGCCCGTCGCTGCCTATCAGCAGGGACGAGCCGACCTTGACGACGATTCGGCGAAATGTCTCGATGGCGAGATCGCTCATCGCGTCAGCCGGACAGGCGATGATCCCTGTCGTAGGAAGATAGCGTGACCTCGCCTTTCGACACCGCGACACTGCCGCTGCGCGCTACCGCCGATAACTGTCCGATCTGCGCGGCATCGTCGACGAAGTCGTCGACCTCGGAAATGCGCCCGGTGAGCTGCAGGGTATAGCTCGATGCATCCTCATCCAGCACCTCGGCGCCAAATTTCTTCGCGAGAGCTTCGGCACCGGCGACGCTGTGCTTGTCGAGACTCATCTTGATAATTGCCAGTTCCCGCTCGAAATGCTCGCCGAGGGTCATGTCGTGGATGTTGACGACGTCGACGAGCTTCGCGAGCTGCGCGTTGAGCTGCGCGATTGCGGCATCGGAACCGGACACCACGAGCGTCACGCGGGATACGGTGGCGTCGTTGGTTGGCGCAACGTTCAGGGACTCGATGTTGTAGCCCCTGCTCGAAAACATGCCGGTCATGCGCGTAAGGGCGCCGACTTCGTTCTCCAAAAGTACGGATATCGCGTGTCGCATCGCTTCGTATTCCCCGCAAAAAAGAATCGTTTGAAACTACATGCGCGCTTCAGACCATCGATCGTGCGCGCCATACAGCGAGTATTGCAATGCAATAAAAATTAGTAAACACTCGATCAAGACCCGCAAATCAAAGAGCGACGGCGAAAACGTGAGCGAAAAGGCCAGCGCAGAGCGCACGAGCAGCCATTCCCTGGAAGGAAAGATCATGAGCGGCGCCGACATCGTGGTGCAGGTGCTGGCTGATGAAGGCGTCGATACGATCTTCGGTTACAGCGGCGGCGCGATCCTGCCGACCTACGACGCCGTGTTTCGCTACAACGCAATGCACAAAGGCGAGGACGGCCGCTCACCGATGCCGCTGATTGTGCCCGCCAATGAACAGGGCGCCGGATTCATGGCATCCGGCTATGCACGGGCCAGCGGCAAGGTCGGCGTCGTCATGGTGACCTCGGGCCCCGGCGCCACCAACACGGTTACTCCCGTGCGTGACTGCATGGCGGATTCCATCCCCATCGTGGTCATCTGCGGCCAGGTGCCGAGGAGCGCCGTCGGCACCGATGCGTTCCAGGAAGCACCCGTCTCCGCGATCATGGGGGCGGTCGCCAAGCACGTATTCCTCGTTACCGACCCGGAACGCCTCGAGGCGACCGTACGCAGCGCATTCGAACTGGCGCGAACCGGGCGCCCCGGACCCGTTGTCATCGACATTCCGAAAGACGTCCAGAACTGGCAGGGTGCGTTCATGGGTAGCGGCGCGCTGCCCCTGCCGGGTTACCGCCGGCGCCTGCAGGCCGTCATCGAGAACCGCCTGACCAGGGACGCCTGCGAACGTTTCTTCGAGATGCTGGCCGAGTCGGAGCGGCCGCTGATTTACGCGGGCGGCGGCGTGATCAACGCCAATGCGGCGAAATCCATGCGGCGGCTCGCGTCGGAGTACGGCATCCCGGTGACCACCACACTGATGGCGCTGGGCGCGAGCGACACCAGGCATCCACTGGCGCTGCATATGCTCGGCATGCACGGGCTCGCCTCGGCGAACTACGCGGTCGAGGACTGCGATTTCCTGATTGCGATCGGTGCGCGCTTCGACGACCGCGTGGCAGGCGACCCGGGCCGATTTGCGCCGAACGCGAAGCATATAGCTCACTTCGACGTGGACAGCGCCGAGATCGGTAAGGTCAAGCGGGTCGACTGGCACCACGTCGGGTTGCTGGACCGTGATCTGACGGAACTGCTCGACTATGGCCGGCGCATCGAGTTTCAGAAGGACTTTGATGCGTGGCATGGGGAGATCGCACATCTAAAGAAAGAGCACTGCCTGAACTACGATCGAGACAGCAAGCTCATCCAGCCGTATGCGGTGGTCGAGGAGATCAACAAGCATGCGAAGGGCGAGGCCATCATCTCGACCGGCGTCGGCCAGCACCAGATGTGGGCCGCACAGTATTTCGACTATCGCGAACCTCGACTCTGGTTGACGTCCGGCAGCATGGGCACGATGGGCTTCGGCCTGCCCGCCGCGATCGGCGCGCAGTTCGCGCAGCCGGATCGCGTCGTGATCGACATCGACGGCGACGGCAGCATGCGCATGAACCTCGGCGAACTCGAGACAGCCACGACCTACAAGCTGCCGATCAAGGTCGTCGTGCTCAACAACTACGGCGACGGCATGGTGCGGCAGTGGCAAAAGCTCTACTACGACAGCCGCATGGCGGCGAGCGACAAGTCGCTGCACAGCAAGGACTTCGTCAAGGCGGCCGAGGCCGACGGTTTCGGATATGCGAAGAAGCTCGACCAGAAAGAAGATCTCGAAACGATTATTGCCGAGTTCATGGCGTTCGAAGGACCCGCATTCCTCGAAGTGATCATCGACCCCGACGCCGGCGTGTACCCGATGGTGGGTCCGGGCATGTCTTATGACAAGATGATCACGGGCGATTTCATCAAGGGCCGCAGCAAGCCACAGGAAGAACGCCTGGACACCAGCGAGATGTTCTGAGCCCGGGCTACAGTGCGGCATTTCGGCGTCGATACGTAGATGCCGACATAAAATGCCTACCGTGCGGTTGCTAGGCTCAACGGCTAAACTTGGAGCCTATCCATGGCTACGCAGACCAATAAGACCCGGACCATAACGGGCTATATCTCGGATCTCCTCGAATATCCGCGCTGGGTCTTCGAACGGGAGGTCGATTTCACGAATTGCCGCTATGGTGGTCACTACGATGCGCGTGTCAGGGAATGCGAGAACTGCCAGTTCGGCAGTGCTTGCCGCTGGCTCGACAGCAGCCGCTCGCTCGAGGGAGCAACCATCGAGCAGCTGACCGATGCGCTCGAGGCAGCGATCGAGCAGCTGCGGGCCACGCATCGCCACAAGAAGACCTGCTATTGCAAGACATGCCGCTGGCTGCGCGAGGCCCGGCATTTCAAGAGTTCGAACGTCAAGTAAGCCGAAGAGGCGCAGGCCTGATATCCTGCCATCGTCAAGATTCCCGGCGGGAGGGGACCATGGGGGACGTGGCTTTATCGGGCAGCTGTCTCTGTGGCTCGGTGGCCTACGAGCTGCAGGGTGACGCGAGGCGCTTCTATCATTGCCATTGCGAGCGCTGCCGCAAGGCGAGCGGCAGCGCCCACGCCAGCAATATTATCCTGCGCCTGAAATCGATTACCTGGACCGCGGGCGAATCGCTTACCCGCCGATACAAATTACCTGAAGCGGAACGATTCTCCGCCGTATTCTGCAGTGTCTGCGGAAGCCCGCTGCCACGCGTATACGACGGCGGAATCGCCGTGGTACCGGCCGGTTCGCTCGATCACGAACCCGGCATCGCCCCCGAAGCGAGGATATTTTCCGGCTCGCGGGCAGAGTGGTCCTGCGCCGGCGACCCACTCCCCTGCCACGATACCTACCCGCCGCGGCCCTGAATGCGAGCCTCGGCGGCGTTTCTGTTCCGCGTGGGCTCGGGTATTATGTGAACCGGCGCAAGGAAAGCTGGCTCGGTCTGCGCGATATTTACAGGGTAAAGGATCCGGGTGATCGGGATATGCTGAGAACGCCGCAACGCGACAATCTGAACCGGATAATCATCCTCAATCCCAAAGGGGGTTGCGGCAAATCGACGCTGGTAACCAATATCGCAGCCTGTTACGCGATCCGCGGTGCAGCCCCGGCCATCATGGATTTCGATCCGCAGGGATCGGCGATGGCGTGGCTGGGCCGTCGGTCCGGCGACAAACCCGGCATCCACGGCATCGCCGCGTACAAGCGATCGATTCACGCAACACGTAGCTGGCAATTGCGCGTACCGGAGGAAACCGACACGCTGCTCGTGGACTCCGCCGCCGGCATCAGTCATGACGAGTTGCGGGAACTGACCCGGGACTCCTCGTCCATACTCGTCCCCGTACTTCCGTCGATGATGGACACGCATGCGGCCTCGCGAATCATTGCCGACCTGCTGCTGGTTGCGAAGGTCAATCGAAACGAGCAAAAACTCGCGGTCATCGCCAACCGGACCCGCAAGAACACCAAGAGCCTCGCGAAGCTGATGCGTTTCCTCGACTCGCTGGGCATTCCTATCATTGCGGTGCTGCGGGACAGCCAGAACTTCGTGTACGCGGCAGAGGAAGGAATCGGCATACACGAGATGCAGCCGTCCCGCGTCCGCCCGGACGTCGAGCAGATCGACCGAATCGTCAGCTGGCTGGACGGCTGGCGGCAGCGCAGGCAGCGCGGGCTGGAGATCACGGCGATGCGCCGGGGCCCTCTTTCAGCCGCCGCCTCGGCGCGCTAGGCGTCAGTCCGCGGTTTCCTGTATCGCCGCAAACTGTTCCAGGTCGACATTGCCTCCGCTGATGACGACGGCCGTCGTCTTGCCGACGGTCTCGATCTTGCCGTTGAGCACTGCAGCGAGGGACACTGCGCCGCCCGGCTCGACGACCATTTTCAAATGTTGAAATGCGAACCGCATGGCGTCGCGGACTTCGCGGTCGTTCACCGTGAGTCCTGGATCGAAGAGCCGCCTGTGAATCTCGAACGGCAATTTGCCGGGGCTCTCGGCGAGCAAGGAATCGCAGATCGAACGCGCGCCTGCCGCAATGCTCAACCTCTCACCCGCGGCGAGAGAACGCGCCGTGTCATCGAAATCGACGGGCTCGACGGTTCGCACGGATACGCTTTGCAGGCGTGCCTTGAGCGCCACGCCGCTGCCAGCCGACAGGCCGCCCCCGCCGCAATTGATCAGCACCTGGTCGGGCGGCATCCGCATCTCGAGAGCCTGTTCCGCGATCTCGAGGCCGACGGTACCCTGTCCCGCGATGATGTGCTCGTGGTCGTAAGAAGGCACCACCGCGGCGCCGCGCTCCGCGGCAATCCGGCTGGCTATGGCCTCGCGGTCGCCCGTGTAGCGGTCGTAAGTAATGACCTCGCCGCCGAGACGCCGCGTGTTTTCGATCTTCGCACGCGGTGCGTCCTCCGGCATGACGATGGCCGCGTGAATTCCCAGCAACCGGCCCGCCAGCGCGACGCCTTGCGCATGGTTGCCTGAGGAAAACGCCACGACGCCTTGCGCAGCTTCAGCGGCGGAAAGCTGGCTCATCAGGTTATAGGCACCGCGTATTTTGAACGAACCGATGGCCTGCAGATTCTCGGCCTTTACCAGCACCCGGCCGCCCGCGACGCGATCGAGTTCGTCATTGCATATCAGGGGCGTGCGGACCGCGACACCTTCGAGTCGCCCGGCCGCCGCCTCGATAGCCGATATGTCGATCATCAAGCGTCGGCAGCGAGCCGGTCGATCTTGGCCGCACAGATGAAATCGTTGTCGGAAAGCCCGCCGATGGCGTGCGTCGTGTAACTGACGATGCAGTCACCATAACTGACGGTCAGCACCGGATGGTGATGCTCGACGATGGCGATCCAGGCAACGGCGTTGGCGAACGCGATCGTCCGGCTGTATGCGGGAAACGCGAAGCGCCGCGAGATTTCCAGACCATCCTCGCTCAGCTTCCAGTCGCCATGCAGCCCCTGCATGAGATCGGCGACCTGCTCTGGCAGCAGCGGCTCCACGCCGCCCTCACAGGGCTTGCAGCGCTTGTCAGCGAGGTCGGTGCTCATGCCGTAACTATAATGCAATCGCGGGCTGCGGCACCGTTTTTCGAACCGCAGGGGCGCGTCCGGGGGCGGTCGTGGTTCGAGAACCGCCCCTACAATTTGTCGCAGGAGCGCGCCTCGGCGGGGGATCGCATGCCCGTAATCGCGACAAAAAGAGCCGGCCCCGGAGGGCCGGCAAGGCAGGGACTCACGATGAGTCGGGGGAACCGGTATGCGTGCTATTCGGGGTTGGCGGCTACGGTCGTCGCATCCTCCGTATACAGAGTCAGGCTAACGCGCCGCTCGAGGGCATAGCTGTCGACGGTATCGTCCTGCGCCGGCGACTCGCCGTGTGCCGCAGCGGAGATCCGCGAGTCATTGACACCGGCCGCTGTCAGTTGGTCGCGAATGAAGTTGACGCGCTGCTCGGAGAGCCTCTGGTTATATTGCTCATCGCCGCGTTCATCGGCGAAACCGTCGAGCTGCACCTGGATTCCGGGCATGCCGGCCAGTATGGTCGCGAGTTCGTGCAGCCGGATGCCGGTAGTATCGGCAAGCACCGCCTCGTCCGTTCGGAAGAGCAGGTCCATGACGATGCCCGCCTCCAGCAAGCCGACCATGTCCTGATTCGAAAAGCGCTGCATGCGCTGCAGCTCGGCGCTCAGCGTGTCGAGATCGCGGTCCATCCTGTCTATATCGCCCTCCAGGCGCACAACCTCGGACCTGGATGCGTCGAGCTTCGCCGCTAGCGTCTCGATTTCGTCATTCTTCCGGTACATATTGTCGCCGAGGTATGCACCGACGGCTGCACCGACAACCAGCCCGATCGGACCGCCGGCCGCCGCACCTACGATCGCGCCGGCACCTACACCGATGCGTTCCTGTTTCGATGCAGCTGCCTGTGCGGCAAACGGCGCCATGGTGACGAGGCTGAGAGCCACTATTGCTGAAATCGTCTTACGCATTGAAATCTCCTCCTGATTTTGCAGCCACCCGTGTGGCCGTCGACAGGATGATTACAGTGCGTAAAAACGGTGGGCCCTGGACCACCTCATGGAAAACCGCCGATCAATTGTGGCGAATTGTGCGTCGGGTGCGATCAGCGATCCCAGTGAGTCAGCGCGACGAAGGTGCCGCCGTTGCGCTCGCAGAGCACGCGCATCAGCTGCGAGAACTTGTGGGCGGTCGGCGGGATGTCACCGCTGCCACGGAACAGGAACGGAAAGCCAACCGCGTGTATGCGTACCATGCGGTTGCCCTGCGCGTCCGCGCGATTAACGGCATCCACCTGCCGAACCACGTTTTCGACCGAGCGTCCGCTGAATTCATCACCAAACACGTAGATGCTGATCTTCTTGTCCGGCGACCAGTAGGTGCTGATCGCGTAAATGATGCCGTCGACGGGATTACTGTCGCTGAACGGGCGCCACAGGCGCATCGTGTTCTTGATTGCCTCGCGGCGACCCGGCGTGTCGGGGATCCACTTGCCCGCATATTGCGAGAACATGTAATTGCCGTTGTCGTTCATGATCTGCAGGCCTTGAACCTGCGGATAGACGTCCAGCGTCTCGTTGAGCTTCTGCTGCACCCGGTCCCAGTTGTACTGCTGCATACTGCCGGACGTATCGATGATGAAAATGATGTACTCGCTGTCCACGGGTATGCCGGCAACTGCATCGTCGTCCGCTCGCTTGTAATACGGCTGCAGGCGGCGCATCTCCTCGGTCAGGCGCTGCTTGGCAGAGGCCAGTGCCCCCTCGTCGATGGTCGACTCCGACTCCTCCTGCGACGCATCATACTGACCCTTGACCGTACTGAGTTCCTGCTGCAGGCGGGCGAGCTGGATCTTGGTGTCCGAGGTCTGCTCGCGCACATCCACGAGTTCACGGTTCAAGATTGCCGTCTCGCCGCGGATATCGAAAAGCTCCTGCTGCAACAACGCGATCAGTGACTCAAGGTCATCCTGGGTCTTCTCGATGATCATCGGCTCGTAGATCTTGGACAGCACGAGTAACAGGATGATCGCGCCGAATCCGCAGCAGATACAGTCCAGGAAGGACAGACTGAATGCATCAACGTTTCGACGTCGCTTGCTCATAGATACTCCAACCTGCTACGGCCAGTCCCGGCTCACCGCCATGAAAGACCCGCCGGACCCGTAAGCCAGCGTCCAGTATGCGATAGCGGCATCGTAATCACCCTCCATCGGGAACAACAGTATGTTGATCGGGATGCCGCTGGGCAGTTCACGGATCGACCGTCCGTGCATGCTCATGCGGTCGCGGCCGGTAACCATCCTGCGGTTGGTGGTGGACTCCATCATCGTCGGAAGACCATCGACGAGCAGGATGATATTGTCGGGCCGCGGCGTAAGCCTGGAGGCGACCTCGTAGGCGGCACGCAGGTTGGTGCCGTTCTCGGGCGGCGTGCGGCGCAGCACCCGTATGGCTTCATCCAGCTTGGTCGCATCGTCGGCCTCGAGCCAGACGCCGTCGCTGCCCTTGATGACCGGTTGGGTTTCGTTGTTGAACATGTAGATCTGGAATTTGCTGCCCGGCTTGAATTGCGAAGTGAGCCAGTCGACGCTGGCCACGACCTGGCGCCACTTGACGGCGCGCAGCTTGTCCTCCTTCGACATGTTGCGCCGCCGGATGATATTGACGATCGTGTCGTCCAGCATACTCGCCGAACGATCGACGAGTATCAGCGTGCGGTCGCCCCCGAGCTTGAGCCCCGTCAGGTACTGGCGGTCGCCTTCGCCCTTGAATTCCCGGATCCTCGCGCCCAGGTTCTCCTCTTCGGCCTTGAGCGCCAGCAGGCGCTTCACCTCTTCCTCGAGTGACTTGATGTCGCTTTGCAGCTTCTCGATACGCTCGATCCTGGCAAGCGTTTCATCATCGTACTCGGCGAGTTCTTCGCGCAATTCCTTGATCAGGGCAATGATCTCGGCAATCTTGCCTTCTGCAGTCTGTTTTTCGTCTTCCAGAGTCTCGATTGTATTCTTGGCAAACACGAGGTTCTTACGGCCTTCAAGTATTTCGACTTCCAGGCGCTTGGTCTCGGCCATCAGCTTCGTCGGGTCCTCCTCCGTGATCTCGTTGACCTGGGCATTGATGATCATGAAGAACAGGATCACGGCGCCGAACCCGCAGCTCATGCAGTCGAGAAACGACATGCTGAATACCTCGAATGGCCGGCGCTTACGAGCCATCGTCGGGCTCCGTCATGATCACTCGAAACTCGTGGCCTGGGCTGCCCAGGCGGATGAGGTCGCCGACCTGGAGGACTGCAGACCCATCGATCTTGTGTCCGTTGAGGAAGGTGCCGTAGCGGCTGAAGTCCTGGACGATGCACTGGCCGCTCTTGCGCTCGATGGAGCAATGCCGCCGGGATATGCCCGGCATGTCGCCGCCGAGGTCTATCCAGCGCTCGCCGCCCGCAGGCTGCGAGCCCATCACCAGCGCCCGACGGCCGATCGCGTAGGCCGTATTGCCGAACAGCAGGTGAGTCGGTTGCCCCGCCACGACGGGCGTTTCGTCTCGCTCGATGGTCACAGGCGACTGGTCCCACGGCAACTGCCGGATCAGCGTCACGCCGCTGTCGCCACGCTGCATGTCGCGGCAGCGAGTCAGTAATCCGCGCGCGGTAGCGCCGGGTTCCAGGAGGAAGATGTCGCCGCCGACGCGCGCGGCAAGCATGTCCGCGAGGCCCGGCATGCGTGCGGCACGATCGCTCAGCTGGATCGCCGGCGTTTCCTCCGCCCGGTAGATGGCCCGCAGCTGGCTCGCGATGCGCTGGTATACCGGCGCCGCCGCCGAGATCAGGTGCAGGGATTCGATTTCCGCGCCGTGTGCAATGCCCCGGTATTCGATCTCGAGCGCCACCGTGTCATTGGCCGACGCGCTCGCAAGCCACTCGCCGAGTCGATCGAGCAGCAGCTGCTCTGTTTCCGCCGTATGCAGCGGGTCGAATCGCGACTGCTTTACGAAGGCATCCGAGATCACCCGGATCCAGGCGTCGTACAGCGCCAGCATGCCGCTGTTATCGATGACCTCGCTGCGGTCCAGCTGTACTTGGCCGCTCTGCTTCAGGCGCGAAAGGCTTGTCGCGTGCAGGCTGAGATCCACGTGCACCGGCACCGCACCCCGGTATTCGCGGCGCGTCGCCGCGACGGCGGCATCGACCAGGCCGACGACGGGCACGCCGAGTTCGTGCGCAATGCCGAGAAACAGGCCGAGATTATCGCCCGTCATGTAGGCCGGCACGGCGACGACCAGGCGGTCGCCCGAAGCGGCAGCGCCCCGCCAGATCTGTTCGAGCTGCCGGCTGACGAGGTCCGCAGCGCTCAGGTGCTGAAATCGTCGATCGGGCAATGCGTCGGTCGTCAGCTCCGACCAGAATCGATTCTGTATTCTTCGCGGTTGTATGCGCGCGTTTTCGAATGCCTTCGAGCCGGTCGCGAGTTCGTCATCGTCGAGCAGCGCGAACCCCGGTTCCCGGTAAAGCAGGCGCTCGTTACTGAGCACGGAAATCCCGGCGTCGTTGATGTGTGCTGCGAGCAAGGACACGGGTCGCTCCGCGCGGAGATCAGTCCGCTCTCATGTGTCGGATCAGCTTGTCGTCGCAGTACGCCTGCGTGTCAAACACGAGCCGTTCCTGCAGGAGCTGGAGCTGGTACACCAGGAACATCAGGAAGATGCTGATCAGGAGCGCGATGAAGGTCGAGTTGAACGCGACGCCCAGGCTCTGGGTAACGCCGGCGATATCGCCCTGGACCGCCTTGTCGGCCTGCGCCAGCGCTTCACCGATACCGCGCACCGTGCCGATAAATCCGATCGAGGGAATCGCCCAGGAGATGTAGCGGATCATCGACAGCTCCGATTCCAGTCGCTCGGCTTCGGACTCGCAGATAGTATTCGTACTGCTCGAGACGTCCTGGATGCTATGCGTCGAATTGAAGCGCCGGAGAGCATTCAGCAGCGCCCGCGGCAACAGCATCTGTTGCTGCTCGCCCGGCAACTGCTGCACCTGGCGGGCGAATTCCCGCGAATCCTCGGGCAATATTCGCATGCCCTCGGCGACAGGGACGAGATCGACGTCGAGCAGACGGCGCTCGCGCGTGATCTTGACGGCCTTGTACCCCATGATCGCGAGTGCCCAGAACATGAGGATGAAACAGGCTTCCTGTTCCAGGTCCTTGATCAGGACCGGGATGCGTCGCTCGCGGACATAACCGAGATCGGCGGCAGCCGCCGCGTTCTGTTCCTCGATGATCTGCGCCGCATTCGGCCGCACAACTGAAACGTAGAACGCGTGCACGACGATGATCGCGATGATCAGCGCGAACATCTGGTACACGAACTCAACAGGAATGTCTCTCTTGTTCATAAGTCAGCAACGTCAGTCTTGAATATGGGTCGGGCCTAGATGTCGGTGGGAAACGGAATTGCCTGGTCGGCAGGTATGTCTTCGGTCGGCACGAAATCCTCTTCCTCGGCGTCCAGGTAGCTTTCTTCATCGAGGTCGAGATCCTCATCCTGCTCGTCAGCCACTTCTTCCGCCGTCTCCCCGGGTTCCCGGGTCTCGTCCTCGCCCTGCGGGGCACTGTCCTGCGCCCACGCGACGGCGCCCGCCATCAACAGCAGAATGGTCAACACATAACGACGCATCGTTGATCCCTGTCCTTTCCTCGTGCTTTGACCGCCGCAGAGCGCAATTGTCGCATGAAATTCAGTCGGCATTGCGCGCCACGCGGAAGCCGACGTCCGGCCGCGGGTCCTTGCCATAGTCGCGGAAAGACAGTCGCAACTCGGTGGGCGAAGCGTGACGCCAGCTGGAGCCCCGGATCACGTAAGACTGCCCGCGCTCGGGACCGAGCGGATCGACCAGCGGCGAGCTAACGCCGGGAGTGGGTACGGTGTAGTAATCGTTCACCCATTCGGCCACGTTTCCGGCGCCGTCGAATATTCCTACGGCATTGGCGGGAAACCTGCCGCCTTCCGCGGTCGACGCGAAACCGTCGTCATACGTGGGAATGATCGTGGGAACGAGATCAGCCGCGGACTTGTCGGCGTAATTGCCCGCGTCCCGACGGGGCGGCCAGTCCTTGCCCCAGGAAAACTTCAGCGCGCCATTGCCGCCCTGATAACGAATGGCCCAGGCCCATTCCGCCTCGGTCGGCAGCCGATAACCGTCCGGTAATGGGCGTATGGCAATCCATTCGCCGAACTCCTCCTTGTAGACCGGCGTCAGGCCTTCGCGTGCGCTGAGCCAGTTGCAGTACTGTACGGCATCCGCCCAGGTCACGTTGGCCACGGGATTATTGTCGCCGGCCATCGACGGGTGGATATCGGCACCCGAATCATGATTGGCCCGGAATTGCGAAAACTCCCGGTTGCTCACTTCCTTCACGCCGATGAGGAACGACCCGCTCAGCCTGACCGGGACGATGACCTCGTTTGCCCTGCGCCCCTGCTCGCTGCGCGACGAGCCCAGTGTAAAGGTGCCGGGCTCGACCAGACGCAATACCTGGCCGACTGCCGTCTGGCGCTCCAGCGCAACCGATTCGCGCTCGATCTCTTCCTGCGAACGCAGGCGTGCGGACAGTGTCTGGGGATAGCCCGGCCGCGGCGTCACGGTTCGCGACCAGGATTCGTAACCGGCCTTGCGCACCTCGATGCGGTGCGGTGCAGAACTAAGGCGCAGTGTCGTGCTGCCTGTGCCACGGGCCTGGCCATCCACGTAGACGGTAGCATCGGCCGGTTCGACGTTAACCGTCAGCGTCCCGGTCCTCGCCGTAAGGTCGACGGTAATCGAGTCGCTCGCCGCTGCCTCGAGGCGCACCTTGCGACTCGTCATGCCGTAACCGGCCTTCGAAAGGCCGATCTCGTAGTTGACGTCCGGTGCAAGATCGAGCGAAATCGGCGACTGGCCGCGGTAGCGGCCGTTCACCGTGACGTTGGCACCGCGCGGGATCGAGTTGACGCGCAGCCTGGCATTGGCCGGCTGCAGCCGGATGACCGGCAGCGCAACTTGCGTATTGGGCTCCGCGACCAACGTACCGTCCCAGGCACTGTAGCCGTCCCGCACGACGCTGACCTGGTGCGTGCCCTCCATCAGCTCGATAGTCGCCGGGGTCTCGCCGACCTCCTGTTCACCGGCGTATATGCGCGCCCCGGGCGGCTCGGAGGTGATTTCGACTTCGGACCAACGCGGGACCAGTTGCACGCTGAGTTGTTCGTGCCTGCCGAGCCCGGGGACGTTGATGACGCCGCCATAAGGCAGAAATCGCCGGGCGCGGACGCTGACGCTGTGCTCGCCCGGCAACAATTCGATCGGCCCGAACGGCGCGGGCCCGACTTCGCTCTCATTGATCGTGACGACCGCATCCGTCGGCGGATTCGTGACGACGGTAACGTGCCCCGGCAGCTTGCGCATCTCGATATCGATGATGACATTCTGTTCGTCGCCTACCTCGAAGTTCCGACTCACGTCGAAATAGCCCTGTTGCGACACCTGCACCGTATAGCTGCCCTTGCGCAGCAGCACGCGATCGCCGAGCGGCATGCGGAACCAGCCACCGCTCACGGAGAACGAATCGGGCTCCCCCGGCGTCACTTCGAACTTGACCGACTTGGCGGTGAACAGCAGAAACGAAATCACGACCAGCACCGTCAGCGCGGCACCGATGATCCAGCGCAGGGTGCCGTGTCCCGTCCTTTCCGCGGCCGCCTGCGGCATCTCCGACGCTCGCCGGAACGCTGTCGGCGCGATGGTTTCCTCGGCGGGCCGTTCGCCGGTATCGCCCAGCTCGGGCGGCTTCGTCACATAGGCGCTGTCCTCGAGGAGGACTTCCAGCGTCAGGCGCGCCTCGTCCAGGTGGATGACGACGCGGCTGCCGAAATAATGCAATTCGTCGCCGTCCCGCAATCGCCGGCTGGCGGTCAGCGGCTCGCCGTTGATTGCCATCGACCCGTCGCGGCCGACGGGCTGTACGAAGGGCACGTCGTCGAGCACGTCGAGCATCATGACCGGCCCGCCGCCCGGGCCGGGCAGTCGCAGATCGCAGTCGCTGCCGGTACCGACGCGCAGCGGCAAACGTTCCGCTTCTATTGGTCGTTCGCCTTCAACATCCCTGATGAATAGGATCAGACTCAAATTGGTTCCTCGCAGCGAACGACGATCGGCTGCATGTCAATTTCCGGTGCCACGCGGAACTCCAGACGTACGTCGCGGTATCCCGGCCGCACGCCGACCGCGACGTAGGTTCCCGGCCGCAGGCTGAGCTCATGCTCGTCGAAGCTGCCGAGTTTACCAACTTTATAAATCGAAACGTCGGTCTGGCTGTCGGAAACGAGTTTCACCGTCAGCGGCGTTGCGGCCCGCTTCAACAGTCTGGACAGCTCGTCGCGGCGGTCCGCGAGTCGCGGCCCGATGCTTTCCATGCGAGTGATGTCGAGCAGAAGCCTGGTGGCTGACTGCATGTTCGACTGACGGCTCAGGCTGTCCGGCTCGGCAATGAACCGGTCGAGCATGTCGTGCAGCGCCTCCATCTGGCGTGTCCGCGCGATACCGTCCTGGGCGAATGCCAGGTTGGAATCGAGCTCGAGGATGCGCTCGTAGGTCGCCGTCGCATCGCTCCACTCCTCAGCCTGTTCGTGTTGTTGCGCCTTTTGCTCCAGCGACGAGATTTCCTGCAGCCGGATACCCTGGTCCACCTGCAGCAGGCCGTCCGCCGGCTCGGGCGACCCCGGCATGAGCTTCTGCGCCATCCGGAACGCTGCACGGGCCGCCAGGAAATCGCCCTCCGCCAGCGCTGAAATTCCCTCCGTCATGCGCAGATCGAACTCCATCTGAGTGATCGTGCCGCGCACGCGTTGCAGCGCAATCTGTGCCGGCTCCCATTCCGGATCGAGCTCGGCAGCCCTCTCGAAGCTTTGTCGTGCTGCCTGTAGTTCCAGGTCCTTCTCGTGCGCGAGGCCCTGGTCCATCAGCGAGAGGACGGATTCCAGGTTCCGCGCCCGCGCCAGACCGGCCTGCGCGCCCCGGTGCCCCGGGCTGATTGCTGCCGCCAGGTCGAAAAGGCGCACGGCCTCGACCGGATCGGCGGCTTCCAGGGCCGCGCGCGCCTCGGCGTAGGTCGACTCGAAGACCCTGTCGACCTCGTCCAGCAACGGTTCGACGATCTCGATGGCTTCGCGGTATTTCTGCGATGCCGTGGCGTAATCGCGGGCCAGGTAGGCCTCGTCACCTTCGGCATACACGGCCTGCGCGCGCGCGAACCGCAACCCGCCCCAACGCCGAACGGCGCGGCTTTCCAGCGTATCCATCTTTGCGAGCAATTCGCCCAGCACGTCTTCGGTGGATGCCCGGTCCTGCACACGCTGATCACGGCCACTGAGGTCGTCGATGTTCTCGCTGAAATCGACGGCAGGCCTCTTGTCCCCACTTGTCACCGGCTGCGACGCTTCGTCCTGCGCATCGGCGTCCACCGCCGGCACGGTAGCCGGCTTGTCGACCGTTCTCGGCAACAGGAACACGACGCCGAGCAGGAGCAGCAGCAATACGGCAAGGCCGATACCGAGCGTCCGGGGGCTCACGCCGCTGGATGTCGTGCCGCTGGTCGAGGCCGCGGCCCGCGGTGCGCGCTGCACGGGACGGATGGCGTCCTGCGACTGAATGATCTCGTCGCGAACACCGCCCGCCGAGGCAACGAAGCGCTTCGCGGCAGATGCCGGAGCATAGCCCAACTCCGATAACCTGGACGCGACGGATTCCGCGTCGGGCCTGCTGGACGCGTCCTTGTCCAGCATCGAGGCAACCAGCGCCTTCAGGCCCGCCGGCACCGCGGAACCGTCGGCCGCCTCGAGCGGCGGTGGCTCCCGGTTGAGAATGTCGCCTGCCGTGTCCGCGGAACTCCACGGCGAACGGCCGCTGACCAGTTCGTAGATGAGTCCGCCGAGCGCAAAAATGTCGTCGGCAGGATCTGGCGCCGCACCCGAGAGCTGCTGGGGGCTGGCGGCGATCAGCGAACCACCGCCGGGGTCCTGACCACGGGTCGCGGATACTCCGAAATCGATCAGGCATGGCGCGCCGTTATGATCGAGGAGGATGTTTGTGGCTTTGAGGTCGCGGTGTACGACGCCTTTGGCGTGCGCATAGCGCAGCGCGTCGGCAATCAGCGCGACCGGGGGCAGCGATTCCGCAGGTGCCGCGCCGGCAAGCACACTGATGTCTGGCCCGTCGATGAACTGCAGGCTGTAGAAAGCGCGCTCGTCCTCGTGAAATTCGAACGCGCGCACGATATGTGCGTGCATAAGGCGAATCGCGAGTTGCCATTCGCGGCGCAGCGCGTCGGGGCCGACGCGATCGTCCACGAGGATTTTGAGCGCGACCGACGCACCGGTGATCCGGTCCGTCGCAAGCCATGTCTCGGCCGCGCCTCCTCTGCCAAGGCGCCGGGATAAGGTGTACCGATTAGCGAGCCGGCTGCCAACGCTCAGGTCTCGCGCCGGTTTTCGATCGCTCATCCAGTCGGTTCACCCTCGCGAGACGGCGAGCCGACCTCGATGGACGTCGGGAAGCCGGTCTCTGCCTCGTAGATTTCACGAAGCAACCGACGCCAGCTCTCGTACTGGGCCGCAGCCGT
Organism: Gammaproteobacteria bacterium; assembly: GCA_009937525.1. Taxonomy (GTDB): domain Bacteria; phylum Pseudomonadota; class Gammaproteobacteria; order Steroidobacterales; family Woeseiaceae; genus UBA1847. The sequence continues at coordinate 27,019 of JAACFE010000005.1, read as the reverse complement.
ACCGGTGAGGCGCCGGGTCTGGCCTTCGACGTCGATCACCATCGGCGCCGCTTCGGACCCGAACGATTCCGACAGCTCCTTGATTGCTTCGACATGCAGTGAAGCCTCGGAGCGCCGCGAGAAACCCGCGAATATCTGGTCGATGCCCTGGGAGATACCGATGCTCTGCAGGCTTCTCTGCATGCGTCGGGTCGACGAACTGGAGCTGTCCGTTTCAACCGCCAGGGAACCCGCAAGGACAACGACGCCCATCAGTGTCTGCAGCGTCGCCGAGCGTTTCACCTGGCGGTAGTTGATGGCCTCCTCGCGAGAAGTCTTGCGCCAGGCGCTGTAAGGAATGGAAATGCCGTAATAGAAGTTGGCGTAGTGTTCGTTGAGCGTGTCCACGACGAGCCGGTCGCGCTCACGGATCTGCCGCAGGCGCGCCACGGCGGGGTCGTTTTCCGCGGGCAGCCGCACGACCTGCACGATACCGTCGTCGTCGCCCGCCAGGTGCCCGCCGAACTGCCCCGGAGACATGTCACCGAAGAACTGCAGCTCGGAGACCTGGCGGATCCGCTTGATCTCCTCGGGCGGCATCTTTGCAACGTAGGCCTGCAGATCATTCGCTATGTCGTTGAACACCTTCTGGTACGGGTCCTGGCGCCGGTCGCGCCGCTCGGAATAGGAGGAAACGCCCGTCTGCGCGCTGTATTCTTCCGAGTACCAGTGCCGGCCGGCGGCGTCGTCGACGGATATCTCGAGCTTCACGTACTCGCCATCCGATGTTTCGATGCGGCCGCTGATGATGACGTCCGTGAACGCCTCGCGCGACGGGATCACGCGCACCGCACCCCAGTGACCGGTTCCCTGCAGTGTCGTCTTCAGGTGATACGGCAGGTAGCGCGACTCGGCACCGCGAATTTCCGCGTAGACCCGGGTATCCGAGGGATCGTTGTCATCCGGCACGCCGCCGTCGAATTCGACAACACCGATATCGAGAAGCAGAGCCTCATCGACCGTGTCATCGGCGACGACCAGCTCCGTTTCTTCGGCAGTGATTACCTCGTTGACCGTGCAGCCCTGGACTGCAAACAGGGCCATGGCGATAAGCGGCGATACTCTCCTCATCTTGAGCAAATCGTCTCCTTAAATCCCGTTGTACTTACGGTACTCTTCCCACAGACGCTCACGCAGTTCCGGGTCTTCCTCCGCCAGTGCCGCTTCGCGAAGCTGCCGCGCGATGATGTCGTCGTCGACCATGACCGGAATGTCGTCCGGCGTCCGCTCACGAATCTCTTCCTGGCTGAGGCCGGCAACGGGCGATTCGCGCTGCGCCTGGGGCTGATTCGCCACGGCCACCGTTCCCGCACCCGAGCCGCCTGCCGCCTGCTCGCCGAGGCTGATGCCGCCGGCTCCGCCACTGGAACCGCCGGTGCCCCCGAAACCTTCCATATTGCGTCCGACCGACGCGATTTCGCTCTGCTCCTCGCTCAGGACCTCGTCGAAACCGCCGAGCGACTCGTCAAGTTCGCGACCCAGCCTCTCTGCGCGTTCAGCATCGGACTCGGTAGGAAACTGGCCCGCGCTGCCCGCGCCGCCGGTTCCCGTTGCGCCCTCGGAACCGCCCGCGGCACCGCCTGCTGCGCCTTCGCCGGACGCGCCCCCGCCGCCACCTTCCATCGCCGCCTCGGCGCCGCCTCCGGCGGCCTCGGCGGACTCGCTCGCGGACGCTCCGCCTCCGAGGCACTCGCCGGCCTGGCCCATGCCGCCTACGCCGCCGGGCAACGGGCCCGTGTCTCCGCAGTCGCTCGCGCTCTGCCCGTCGCCGTCGCCGCCTTCGTCTCCGGCATCACCCTCGGCACCGTCACCGGCCGTACTGCCGCCCATCCCCGGCGCGCCGCCCGGCATCGGGAATTCGACCTGCGGCACGCTGCCGACGCTCCCGGACTGGCCGGAACTGCCGCCCGATGTGCCCGCGCTCGGCGACTCACTGCCGCCGGAAGAACCGCCGCCCGACGAACCGCCGCCGGACGATTCACCACCGGAAGAACCGCCGCCCTGCGAGCCACCGCCCTGTTCGCCGCTCTGCTGGCCGCCACTTTGCGAGCCACCACCCGACGAACCGCCTGACGACGGCGCGCCGCCCGACGGCGGCGTGGGAATGCCGCTGCTGGGCGGCTGGATCACCGCCGATGACTTGCAGCCGGCGACAAACAGCGTTGCGGCGAAGATGACCAGGCCCGTTCCGGCCCAGCGTGACAGTGATATCCCTGACTGATTGCGGTTCATATGCTCGTGCCTCTCGATGGCGAGCTTGGAGGCCCGGCCTGTTTCGTCCCGATGACATGGAACGACCGGTACGCCTTGTTTTGAGCGCTAAACACAGGCCGGAGTTCCATCGGAATCCGGGCGCTGGCCGAGTCGGCGAGCGTCTCGCCGGTACCCTGTGACGATAATACGCGGCCAATAGTCAATCAATAGTCCCGTCCAGCTCGGCTCCCTTGCAAACGGCGACGCCACAAGCACATGATTTGGCAGAAGTTTATGCCCGAGACCGAGATGCTTCTACGGCGTGCCGGTGGAATTTCGGCCGGCTTTGCGTTGTTTTCTGAAAACGATCAGTGACAGATCGTCGGGTTTCGACGGTTCCCTGCCGTTGTCCAGGCGCATGCGCCTGCGCGCGAGTTCGACGACGGAATTCACGGCGGCTTCGGCCGGTCCCTTGCGAATATGCTCGATGATTTCAGCGAGATGCACGTTGTCCATCAGCCCGTCGCTCGCCAGGAGGACGGTGTCCATCGGACGCATTTCGACGGGCGCACCGATATCGATGCTCATGTCGCTGGTGCCGAGGAAATTGGACACCAGGTGCCTCTCGGCATGGTGCAGAGCCTCACGTTCGTCGAGGAATCCCGCCTCGACGGCGAAACCGGTGGGCGAATGCGCCGTCGTCTGCAATTTGATCCGGCCGCGCTGGCCGACGACCAATGCCTCCGAGTCGCCGATCTGGTAGGAGCGCGCGGTCTGTCCTTCGATCGCGACAACGGTCAGTGTCGTTGCAGAGCCGTTCGCCAGGCGCTGGACAGCCTCGTTCGCCGCTTCGATGCCATCGAGAATCGCGGTGCGCAGCACGACGGTTTCGGACATCGCGACGGACAGCGCCTCGACCAGCGACGAGACCGCGGTCAGCGACGCCCGTTTCCCGGCCGGAAGGCCGCCGGCACCGTCGGCGATCACGAGCACGACCGACTCCGGACCCCACGGGATTACGGCGACCGTATCCTCGTTTTCCGTGTCCTTGTCCGGGGCGCGCTCGGTGAATGCCACCACCAGGCCGCCGCCGGCTTCCGCCGACTGGCTGTCCGGTTTGAACGCACCGTCGAGTACGAGGAGGCCGTCTATGTGATTCGCCACGACGCTACCCGGACGCGCCGTCAGGCGCGCTTCACCGGCTCCCTGCACCAGGCGCAATAATTCCAGAATTCCCGCGCGATACCCCAGCCACACGCCTTGCAGCGATGCCGGCTGCCCTGCAGTTTCCACGGCTGCCGCACCTTCATGCGGCACCACGGACAGTAGCGCATGAATGGCATCAGTTGTCCGCGGCAGCGCTTGTTGCCGCATCGGGTTGAATAGCGCTTGTCCGGGTAGCGACGCGTCGTCTCCTCGACGAAGCCGGGCCCGTAACACCAGGGGCAGTAGTCCCAGTCATTCTTGACGCCGCGCTCGCATCGCGGGCAGCTCGACGGCATGGATGACCCCGAACTGCGTGCCGGATTGTCGAAACCACACCAGGGACAGGCCTGCATGCTCTCGGACACGGGACCCTCGCAGTGCCGGCACTGGTGCCGGGAATCGAGGACCTTTTTGTACTGCTGCTGGAATTCGCGCCACTGCATGCGCCGCCATGTCGTGCCGACCTTGCGATCGCCCCGGACCCTGGATCGCTTCTGCCGCCGGGCATGGCTTTGCAGCTGCTCGAATGCCGACATCATCTGCACCGCATCACGATAACGATCCGCCGGGTCGAGCTGGATAGACTTCCGCAACATTTCGACGAGTTCCGGGCGTACTTTGGCGGTCAGTCGCTCGTGGCCGACCATTGGCCAGGCAAACGGCCACTCGGGCAGTCTGCCCGACAACAGCCGGTAGAGCACCAACCCCAGCGAGAACACGTCGGACTGGAATTTCGGCCGGCCCATGGCCTGTTCCGGCGCGATGTAATCGATCGTGCCGGAGCCGGACGCTTTCAGGGTGCGCAGGCTGAGTTTCGCGAATCCGAAGTCGCAGAGCTTGAGCTGGTTGCCCGGGAACAGGATGTAATTCTCGGGCTTGATATCGCAATGGATGATCTTGTGTTCGTGCGCGTGGGCCAGTGCCGCGATCGCCTGACCGGCGAGATCAAGCGCGCGCGCCGTCGAAATACGGCGTTCGATCCGGTCGGCGAGTGACTCCTCGCCGAGTTCCATCGCTATCACGAAGTGCCCGTCGATGTAGCTCGCATTGAGAACCGCCAGGATATTCGGATGCTGCAGCTTCGTCGCGACCTGGACCTCGTGCAGGAATTCCTCGTGTCCTGTGTGCGTGTCTGCCTTCGGTATCTTGAGGGCCACACGCCGCTTCTGGATCGTATCGTATGCGCGGTACACGTCCGCGAGGGGCCCGGAGGCGATGCGGCCGGTGATCCGGTACTTTCCAATTTTTTGTCGGGCTCTTAGCAAGTCTGGTTGCGCTATCGATGACGCCGGGCGGTGGTGCTGAGCTGGGAAGCAATCATTGGGCCAGATTGGAGATCAGTCAAGGGATGAAAATTCCGCGGCGTTCCAGCGTGAGCCTCGACAATTGCCTTAACCCCTGACCCGAGCTACGGCGGTCGCCCAGCCCGAAAGCAACGCGTCCCGCTGATCGCTCGACATGCGCGGCTCGAACACGGCGTCGCAGCGCCACAGGTGCGACGCCTGCTGCAGGTCGTCGATCATGCCGCACTGTAACGCCGCCAGGTAAGCGGCGCCGAGCACCGTGGACTCCACGTTCGTCGGGCGCTCCACGCGCACATCGAGGATGTCGGACAGGAACTGCAGGAACCAGTCGTTGGCGACCATGCCGCCATCGACGCGAATCACGCTCGGCGCCATGCCGTCGTCCTTCATCGCATCGAAGAGGTCACGCGTCTGGTAGGCGACCGCCTGCAGGGTCGCGGTTACGATCTGGTCGCGTCCGCTGCCCCGGCTGAGGCCGACGATCGCGCCGCGAGCGTCCGGGTCCCAGTACGGCGCGCCGAGCCCCGCGAACGCGGGCACGACGTAGACATCGTCGACGACGCCGGTGCGGTTGGCAACCTGCTCCGACTCGGGCGCGGAATCGATGATCCGCAGTTCGTCACGCAGCCACTGCAGCGCCGATCCCGCCACGAACACGCTGCCCTCGAGACCGTACGTCACTTCGCCACCGATGCGGCTCGCGACCGTCGTCAACAGCTGGTTGTGGGACGTCAGCGCGGTGTTGCCGGTGTTGGCAATCGCGAAACATCCCGTGCCGTACGTGCTCTTGGTCATGCCGTAATCGAACCCGGCCTGTCCGATCAATGCAGCCTGCTGATCACCGGCGATACCGCAGACGGGAACGGCGCCACCGATGGCGCCTTCGCTGGTGTCGCCGAACTCCGCCGCGCAGTCGAGCACCTGCGGCAACATCGACGCCGGAATTTCCAGAAGTTCCAGCAGTTCGTCGTCCCAGGCCTGCGTGTGAATGTTGAACAGCATCGTGCGCGACGCGTTGGTCGCATCGGTCGCGTGCACGGCACCGTCGGTGAGACGCCATAACAGGAAACTGTCGATGGTGCCGAACGCAAGGTGCCCATCGTCGGCGAGGCGTCGGGCGCCGTCCACGTTATTCAGTATCCAGGCGACCTTGGTCGCCGAAAAGTACGGGTCGAGCCGCAGGCCGGTCTTGCCGGCAACCGCGCTGTCCGCGTAACGCTCACCCAGGTCACGGCAGTAGGCAGCCGTTCGCCTGTCCTGCCAGACGATCGCGTTGTAGATGCATTCGCCGCTGCGCCGGTCCCACACCACCGTCGTCTCACGCTGGTTGGTGATACCGATGCCGGCGATCTCGCGCATCGTGATGCCGGCGCTGGCCAGCGCTTCCCGAGTGACCTGCCTGACGGATGCCCAGATCTCTTCAGGATCATGCTCGACCCAGCCCGGTTTCGGATAGATCTGGCGGAACTCCTGCTGCGCGCTCGCGACGACGTCCGCGCGCTCATCGTAAATTACGCTGCGGCTGCTGCTCGTACCCTGGTCTATCGCCAGCAGGTATTGCCTGGTCACGTCAGTATCACTCCGTCAATATGAATGGGGCTCATTCAGCATGTCTAGTCGGTGCCCAGTTCCGGGATATCACGAAAGTGCTGCAGCGCATCGGGGTTGGCGAGCGCTTCGGTGTTCTTCACTTCTTCGCCGTGGACGACCGAGCGAACCGCGATCTCCACGATCTTGCCGCTCTTTGTCCGCGGAATCTCGGGCACCGCCAGGATCTTCGCGGGCACGTGCCTGGGCGTCGTGTTCTCCCTTATTACACGGCGGATCCTGTCGCGCAGCGCGTCATCGAGTTCCACGCCCGGCCGAAGTATGACGAACAACACCACCCTGACGTCGTCGTCCCAGTCCTGGCCGACCGCGATGCTCTCGACAACCTCGTCGAGTTTCTCGACCTGCCGGTAGATTTCAGCGGTGCCGATGCGGACGCCACCGGGGTTCAATACTGCGTCGGACCGCCCATGGATGACGATGCCGCCAGTCCTGCGCAACTCGGCGAAGTCGCCGTGTGCCCAGATGCCGGGGTATTTCTCGAAATACGCGGACCTGTATCTCGCATTATCCTGATCGTTCCAGAAACCGACCGGTGCGGACGGGAACGGCCGCGTGCAAACGAGTTCGCCGCGTTCCTCGAGCAGGGCATGGCCCTCATCGTCGAAAAACGCCACCGCCATTCCGAGGCCACGGCACTGGATCTCGCCGCGGCGCACGGGAAGCGTCGGATTGCCGAGCACGAAGCAGCTGATGATGTCGGTCCCGCCCGCGATCGACGACAGCTGCAAATCGCTGCCGATGGCGTCGTAGACGTAATCGAAACTTTCCGGCGCCAGCGGCGAACCGGTCGACAGCACAGCCCGCAGCGCCGGCAGCTCGAATTCCTCTCGCGGCCGCACGCCGGCTTTCTGCAGCGCCGAAATGTACTTCGCGCTGGTGCCGAACACGGTGAGCTTCTCGCTCTCCGCCATCTGCCAGAGGACGCGGCCGTCGCCATAAAACGGCGAGCCGTCGTACAGCACGAGCGTTGCGCCGCTTGCGAGGCCGGTCGCGAGCCAGTTCCACATCATCCAGCCGCAGGTCGTGAAATAGAACAGGCGGTCCTGTGGGCCGATATCACAGTGCAGCACGTGCTCCTTGACGATTTGCAGCAGGGTGCCGCCGTGGCCGTGGACGATGCACTTGGGAACGCCCGTCGTTCCCGACGAATACATGATGAACAGGGGATGGTCGAACGCAACGGGCTCGAACGCCAGCGCGGCGCCAGGTTCCGCAAAAGACTCGAGCGTCAACTGATCGTCCGTTCCACGTACGTCGACGGTGTCGCCGGCGAACGGCACCACGACGGTTCGCTCGATCGCGGGTATCGCTTTGACGATCTGCGCCACCGCATCCAGGCAATCGAAGCGCTTGCCGTTGTAGAAATAGGCATCGGCAGTGAACAGGATCTTCGGCTCGATCTGACCGAAACGGTCGACGACGCCGGTAACCCCGAAGTCCGGCGAGCATGACGACCAGATTGCGCCGATGCTGCTCGTTGCGAGCATCGCAATGATCGCCTCGGGACAGTTCGGGAGGTAACCACCAACGCGGTCGCCTTTGACGACGCCTGCACGTTTGAGGCCCGCCGCAACGCCGGCAACGGCGTCGCGAAGCTCGTCGAAACTGAGCGAGCGCCGCTCTCCGTCCTCCGCCGAGAACACCAGGGCCTCACGCTCGCCCGCGTGGCGCAGAAGGTGCTCGGCGTAATTCAGTTCGCTGCCGTCGAACCAGCCGGCATTCATGATGTCGTCCGGTCGCTTGAGCACAGTGGCAGGCGGTTTGAAGAAGCGTATGTCGCAATACTTGCACAGCGCTTCCCAGAACGCCGCCGATTCGTCAATCGACCACTGGTACAGAGACTCGTAATCGTCGAACCCCTGCAGTTGCATGAACCGGTACATCGCCGACGAGCTCAGTCTCTCGGCACTCGGTTCCCACAAGATCGGGTTGTCGCCCATCACCGTCGTATTTTGATTTGCCGGGCGTGTCAGTATGCACATAACATCATCGCTGTCTACGTCCGGCGAGACTCGCAGTGCCCGACACCGTTCCCGCAATGATGAAAGCGATTTCCATCGTGGAACCCGGCGGTCCCGCCGTGCTTCGCGAGATCGATTACCCCGTTCCCCGCCCCGGCCCGTCCGAGGTGCTGATCCGCGTCATTGCGGCCGGCGTCAACCGCCCCGATATCCTGCAGCGCCTGGGCAAGTACCCGGTGCCGCCTGACGCCAGTCCTTTACCGGGGCTTGAAGTCGCGGGTGAAATTGTAGCCGTCGGCAGTGACGTCGCGCGCTGGCGGGTCGGCGATCGGGTGATGGCACTTACACACGGTGGCGGCTATGCCGAATTTTGCACGGTCGAGGGCGGTCACTGCCTGCCGATCCCGTCCGGGCTGTCGTTCATCGAGGCGGCCGCCATCCCGGAAACGTTCTTTACGGTCTGGTACAACGTATTCACTCGGTGCGCGCTGGCGCGTGGCGAGACGTTCATGGTGCATGGCGGTTCGAGCGGCATTGGCACGACCGCGATCCAGCTTGCCAGGGCCCACGACTGTTTTGTGATTACGACGGCCGGCAGCGACGAGAAATGCGATTTTTGCGAGCAGCTCGGTGCGGACAAGGCGATCAATTACCGCGTCGAGGACTGGCAGGCCGTCGTCCGGGATGCGACCGGCGGTCGTGGCGTCGACGTGTTGCTGGACATGGTAGCCGGCCCTTACACCCAGAAGAATCTGGAATCGCTGGCGCGAGACGGGCGCTGCTGCGTCATCGCCTTCCTCCAGGGGCCGAAGGCTGAAGTGGACCTGCAAGTTGTGCTGTCGAAACGCCTGACGCTCACGGGTTCGACGTTACGACCGCAGACCGTGGCGGAAAAGGCCCGCATCGCCGCCGACCTGGAACGGAACGTGCTGCCGCTGCTTGAATCCGGCGGCGTCAAACCCATTATCCACGAAACGTTTGCCCTGGATTCCGCCCCGGCGGCGCACGAATTGATGGAAAGCAGCCGCCACATGGGGAAAATCGTGCTTACGACGAGTTTCGCAGCGCAGGACACAGTGACGAATGACTGAAGTACTGACAGGCCTGATCATCCTTTTGCTGATCGCCGGCGCCGGCTACCTCTATTTCCGCAAGCGCGCGGCGCGGCCGGTGCCCGAGCAGCTGCGGCAGGGTCAACCATTGCCGGAGTTCGCGGCCCTGGACGAGGCAGGTAATAGCCTTGACTCAGCCCGGCTGCGGGGCACACCCGTCGTCATGATCTTCGTGCGCGGCAACTGGTGCCCCTTCTGCAGCCGGCAGGTCAAGAACCTCACTGCTTACTACAAGGACATCGTCGACCTGGGCGCAAGACTGATATTCGTCACGCCCAAACCGCAGGAGACGACGCGACGCGTTGCCGAGTTCTTCGACGTCGAATTCGAGTTCTGGCTCGACGAATCGCTGGCCGCGACGCGCGGACTCGGGCTGCTGCTCGAATCCGGTGTGCCCGGGGACTACTACCCCGAATACGGCAGGGATACGATCTGGCCGACATCGCTGGTGATCGACGCGCACGGCATTATTCGATTCGTCGAGCTTTCGAAGCACATCATCGACCGGCCGAATCCGAAAACACTGTTGCGCGAATTGCGGAAAGTGATCGACGCCTGAAACCCGATCAGGCGGCGGCGGTGATGATCTCCTGTGCCTTGCGATCGGCAATGACGTTCGTCGGTTCGCCGGTGCGCTGTGCTTCGTCGAAGATCTCTGCCAGGCGCGGGCCGATCTGCGCAACGAGATCCATCACCCCTTCATCGTCCACATCGCCGAAATATTCACACGCAACATTGATGATGCCGCCGGCGTTGATCACGTAGTCGGGTGCATAGAGGATGCCTGCGTCCGCGAGTCGCTGCCCGTCCTCCCGGCTGCGCAGCTGATTATTGGCGCCGCCAGCGATGATCCTGGCCTTGATCTCCGGTATGGACTTCTCGTGCAGGATGGCTCCGAGTGCGCAGGGCGCGAGGACGTCGACGTCGGCCGACAATATGTCGGGACCGCCGACACGTTCGGCACCGAACTCGCTGCACGCCCTGTCGACCCTCGCCTCGTCGAGATCCGAAACCACCAGCGTCGCGCCCGCATCGTGTAGCAGCTTGCAGAGGTAGTAGCCCACGTGTCCGACGCCCTGCACCGCAACGCGCAGACCCTCCAGGTCGTGGCGGTCGAGCCTTGCCTGCACCGCGGCCCGGATGCCGTGGTAGATGCCGTAGGCGGTTTTCGGTGACGGATCGCCGCCCGCCCTGCCCGACTTCAACGGCAAGCCGGACACGTAACGCGTCTTGCGCGCGATAGTCTCCATGATCTCCACGCTCATGCCGACATCTTCCGCCGTGATGTAGTCTCCACCGAGCGTGTCGACGAATTCACCGAAGCGCTCGAATAGCGCATCGCTGCCATCGAAGCCCGGTGTCTTCATGATTACGGCCTTGCCGCCACCGAACTTCAGGCCCGCCATCGCGTTCTTGTAGCTCATGCCCTGCGACAGACGCAGCACATCGTAAAGCGCGTCGTCATCTTCGGCGTAGGTCCATAGCCGCGTTCCTCCCGCCGCCGGGCCGAGCGCTGTCGAATGGATCGCTATGATCGCGCAAAGGCCGGTGGGTTCGTCGCGGCAAAACAGTACGCGCTCATGATTATCGAATGCCGGGTTGCTGAAGACAGTCATTGCTTCATTCCTCTAGAAGGGCACGCCCACCGCCTTGCACAGGAAATTCATGAACGGCGCTGCCGCGATGAACGATGCTTCCACCTTGCGCTGGAAACCAGGGCTGAGCGCGTCCCCGACCTCCAGGTTCCTGACCGCGATGAAACTCTTGCGCTTGATGTCCTCGATCAGTTCGTGATCGTTAGGGAATCCCCGGGGAGCGCGGCTGAGCGACTCACCGCCGAGTTCGAAGTGGCGCCGGAACCCGGCATCGCCGAGCGCATTCTGCCATTCGGATGGCCGTGCGACGATGCGCTGCCGGATTGCCTGCAGTGCATCCGAATCGGGCCGCCACATCCCCACACCAAGAAACACCTGTTCGGGGTCCACATGCACGTAGTAACCGGGGGAGTGGACGTCCCTGGCCTGCTCGTGGCGAAACTGGATGCCGATATTGGTCTTGTACGGCAGCTTGTTCTTCGAGAAACGGGTGTCGCGGTAGACCCGCATCAGTGACCCGCCAACGCGTTGCGGTATCGCGGTGAAATGCGGTGCGAACTGCGCGATCGGATCCTGCATCGACTGTATGAACCGCAGAGCCACATCGAGCACATGCTCTTCGTAGCGCGACCTGTTTTCGTTGAACCACTCACGATTGTTGTTGGCCGCAAGCTGCTCGAGGAATTCAATCGACGCTCTCTCGAAACCGACGTAACGCGGGGGAGCCACTAGCCGCGGCCTGCGTCGTCGCGCCGCGTACACGTGTCGAAATCCTTCTCGACGGCGATCGCGATTTTCTCGCCGTCCACCAGCACCTGCTCACCTTCAATGGTCACCTGTTCGGTCGTGACCCACGCGAGGACAGCCGTCTCCGGCAGGCGCACTGTGAGCACGTTGTCGGAGTAGAACGCCGCCGGTGCGACGCTGGCCGGGCTGCTCTCGAGTTCGTAGCGCAATTCACGCCCGCCGGGAAAGCCCGAACGCGCGGAAACCACGCCTTGCTTCCTCAGGGTCTCGACTTCTTCCTTCGTGAGTCGCAATCCCACGGAATTGTCACGGATTCTGAGTTTCACTATTGTTTACGATAGTCCGCCGGCCTCGATTAAAGCATGAATCCCCGAGGCCGGTAAGTCCGCCTGGCAGGAGCAGCCGTTGATCACTGACCCATGGTTTTACGTGGCTGCTGTCCCGGCTGTGCTCCTGTTCGGAATTGCGAAGGGTGGCTTCGGAGGCGGACTCGGCGTCCTCGCCGTGCCACTCATGGCGCTCGTCGTATCACCACTGCAGGCGGCCGCAGTGCTCCTGCCCATACTCTGTGTCATGGATCTCGTGGGGCTTTGGGCATACCGCGGCAGGTGGTTGTGGCCGGAATTGCGAGTCCTGATTCCTGCCTCGATGCTCGGCATTGTTGCCGGCACGCTGCTATTCGGCTTCATGAGCGCGGCGACCGTGAAAATCATCGTCGGTATCGTCGCCGTCGCATTTGCCGCGCACTACGCCTACGCGACGCGCCACAGGCCTGATTCCGAATTGCCGAACTTTCCGCCGGCGGTCGGAATCGCCGCGGGCGCGGCCGGCGGATTTACGAGTTTCATCGCCCATGCCGGCGGGCCGCCGATCAGCATCTACCTGCTCAGGCGACCACTGGACCGCACCGACTTCGTCGCAACGACGGTGCTGCTGTTCGCCGCGATCAACTACACCAAGCTGCTGCCGTACGGCTGGCTGGGACAGCTGTCGGCCGAGAACCTGCTGACGTCGCTCGTGCTCGCGCCGCTCGCACCGGTCGGTGTTTACACCGGCGTGTGGCTGCACCGGCGTGTCTCGGACCGCTTCTTTTTCCGCCTCATGTACGTGCTGCTGTTCGTCGTCGGCTGCAAACTTCTCTACGACGGCATCGCGACCTGTTTCTGAATCGCGGCCGGTGCCTCGCGCATACCGAGTGAAGACAACACCCGGGCGACGCCGGCCGTTCTCTTCACGACCTGCCCGGTGCGGATTTCGCTTGGGGTTGCCGGTAACTCGCTCAGCGGACCGACATGGCATCGCCTATTCGGGGATGACGTTTTCCGCCTGCGGTCCCTTCTGGCCCTGGGTTACTTCCATCGTAACCTTCTGGCCTTCTTTCAAGGTCCTGAATCCTTCCGAAACGATGGCGCTATGGTGAACAAATACGTCCTTACCATCTTCGCGCTCGATGAAGCCGAATCCCTTATCGTCGTTGAACCACTTGACGGTTCCCGAAACTCTTTCTTCTGACATAGTTACCTCAATACAACCCACCTGCCCGCTCGGCACGAGTTCGCCGCAACGGTTCAGGGTGCTCATCGTAACCGCAATTGACGCCATGAGCGCAAGTTTGCGGAACGTCATTATGCGGCTGCAATATTATAGTAATAATAAGACCCTTTTTTTAGAGGGCTTTTTTCGGCTTGCCGCAACGCAGCAGGTTTTCGGCCTGCAGTTGCTCCTGAATGGAATTGCGCAGCATTGCGCGCATTATGGTGCGTCAGCCGCGGCGCCTCACGTGGCTGCGCCCGAGTTTGCGCACGGAGTCGCAGCCGGCGAGCGCCATCGTGCGTGCCACTTCGGCACGCAGCAACGTCAGCGCGCGTTCCACCCCGGCCTGGCCGCCGGCGGCCAGCGCAAACAGGTAGCCGCGACCGATACTGCAGGCGTGAGCGCCCAGGGCCAGCGCCTTGACGACGTGGTTGCCGCGACGAATACCGCCGTCGCAGATGATCTCGAGGCGATCACGCAACGCGTCGGCGACCGCGGCGATGCAGTCGACGGGTGCCGGTGCGGACTCGAGCTGCCGGCCACCGTGGTTCGACAACATGACGGCGGTAGCGCCCGACTCGGCTGCCTTGCGACAATCCTCGACGGTCTGCACGCCTTTTATGGCAAGCGCGCCCGACCATCGCCCTGCGAGCCACTCTACGTCTTTCCAGGTCAGTGATCGTTCCAGCTGCTCGTCGATATACTTGCGGATGCCGCCCTTCCAGTTCCGCGCCGCCTCGCTGCCGCTCGTAATGTTCACCATCTCCAGGTCCTTGCGGACCAGCGCGCGATAAAGCCATTCGGGATAGCGCGCGAAACTGGCAAGCTGGCGCAGGCGCGAACGTGGAGGAGCTCCGAAGCCGTAGACGAAGTCACGCTCCCGGTTCCCCGCGACCGGTGTATCGACGGTCAGCTGCAGCGCAATGTAGCCGGCGTCTCGACAACGACCGAGCCATTCATCGGTCAGGCCGCGATCCTTGAAAATATACAGCTGAAAAGCTTTGGGCCCGCCGGTCACCGCGGCGACCTCCTCTATGGTCGCCGTACTCAGCGTAGACAGGCTGTAGATCATGCCGAACTTCCCGGCAGCGCGTGCCACCGCCTGCTCTCCCGAAGCGTGAAACAGCTTCGAAGCGCCGGTCGGCGCAATCATTACCGGCCAGTCCACCTCCTGTCCGAACACGTTCGAGCGCAGATCGACATTGCTGACGTCCGACAGTTGCGACGGCAGCAACTCGTAGTCGCCGAACGCCTCCGTGTTTCGCGCCAGCGCCAGTTCATCGTCCGCGCCACCATCGAGGTAGTGAAAAACCGGCGCAGGCAACCTGCGCCTGGCTATCTGGCGGAAATCCATGACGTTGTTGCAGTGGCGGATCCTCACCGGACGAGAATAGCACGCGGCTCGACAAAGATAGCTCGGCTGCTGCTATGATTGCGCGCCCCGTAAACGGATTCTCGCGCGTGTCATGAACTCACTTCCGGAGACCCGGACCCGCGACAGGGCGATTGCGACCTGGCTGCTGATCTGCTGTGGGTTCGTATTCGCGATGGTCGTCCTCGGCGGCTTTACACGCCTCACGGGATCGGGCCTGTCCATCGCGGAATGGCGGCCGATCATGGGAACGCTGCCGCCGCTGTCGGACGCCGAGTGGCAGCGTGTCTTCGAGATCTACAAACAGACGCCGGAGTTCCAGACGGTCAATTCGCACATGGATGTGCATGACTTCAAGGGCATTTTCTGGCTCGAGTACCTGCATCGCCTGCTGGGCCGGCTGCTCGGACTCGCCTTTCTGTTGCCGCTGATCTACTTCGTTGCCCGCAAGTACATCACGATGCGCCAGCTGCCGTGGTATCTGCTGATGTTCGCCCTCGGCGGCATGCAGGCTGTAATCGGCAAGGTCATGGTCGCGAGCGGCCAGGTGGATGCACCGCAGGTGAGTCACTACCGCCTGACCGCGCACCTGTCCGCCGCTTTCCTCGTGTACGCGTTGATGTTCTGGCGTGCCCTGTCCTTGCTGCACGGCTTATCGCCCGGGGCGTCGCACCCGTGGTATCGACGGACGGTGGCGCTGACGGCGCTGATCGCAGTCACGATCGTCTCGGGGGGATTTGTCGCCGGTCTCGACGCCGGGCTCATCTACAACACGTTCCCGAAAATGGGCGACTACTGGATTCCGCCCGGCTTGTTCGCGCTCGACCCTGCGTGGCGCAACGTCTTCGATAACCTGACCACGGTGCAGTTCGATCACCGCCTGCTCGCCCTCGCCACGTTCGCGCTGATCGCCGCCTACTGGCTCCGGGCGAGGAGCGCGGAATTTCCGCGGCGCGCGCGCGCGGGGGCGAATGCGCTGCTGGTGACAGCGGTCCTGCAGGTGCTGCTCGGAATCACCACCGTGGTGCTGGCGGTTCCGACCCTGCCGGCCGTCGGCCACCAGGGCACGGCGCTGCTGCTGCTCACGTCCGCCCTGTACCTTTCGCACGGCCTCCGCCGTGGCTGACCGCTGCATCATAAGGGCAAATACCCATATAATCGGCATTCCGCTTCGGCCACTATCCGCGACATGAAAAACGTACCTGCAGCAAATTCCGCACCTCCGGCCATCTGTTTCGATCAGGAATTGATCGAACGCTACGACGGGCGCGGCCCACGTTACACGTCCTACCCGACCGCCCTGCAGTTCAGCGAGCGACTCGGCGAGGCGGAATACCGCGCCAATGCGCTGAACAGCAATGCGGGCGGTGCGCCCCTGTCGCTGTACGTGCACATCCCTTTCTGTCACTCGCTCTGCTATTACTGCGGCTGCAACAAGATCGTCACGCGCAACCAGGCGCGCGTCGAGCGTTACATGGAGATGTTGCACAAGGAAATCCGGATGCAGTCGGAGCTGTTCGACCGCTCGCGCCAGACGCGTCAGCTGCATTTCGGCGGCGGCACGCCCACCTATCTCGACAATGATCAGATGGACGAGCTGATGGCCGCGCTGCGCACGGCCTTCAACTTCGACGAGAGCGACGAGCGGGAGTTTTCCATCGAGGTGGACCCGAGAACCGTCGACGCGGACGGCATCAGGTACCTGACCGACCTGGGCTTCAATCGGCTCAGCCTCGGCATCCAGGATTTCGATCCCACGGTGCAGGAGGCGGTGAACCGCATGCAGTCCTACGAGGAGGTGTCGCGCCTCGTCAACGAGGCCAGGGCGGCAAACTTCAAGTCGATCTCCTTCGACCTGATCTATGGTCTGCCGCACCAGAATGTCGCAAGCTTCGATACGACTCTCGACCGGGTCATCGGGCTGCGTCCCGACCGCCTGGCGGTCTACAACTACGCGCACCTGCCGGAGCGGTTCAAGGGTCAGCGCATGATCAATGCGGACGACATTCCGCCGCCGTCGACCAAGCTGGATATCCTGCACCACACGATCGACCGGCTCTCCGAGAGCGGTTATCTCTATATCGGCATGGATCATTTCGCCTTGCCTGAAGACGACCTCGTGCTGGCCCGCGGCGACGGCACGCTGCAGCGCAATTTCCAGGGCTATTCGACCCACGGTGAATGCGACCTGATCGGTCTCGGCGTCAGCTCGATCTCGAGCATCGGCAATGTCTATGCGCAGAACGCCGTCACGACGATGGAGTACGAGACGCTGATCGAGGACGGTCATCTGCCCATCAAGAAAGGGATCGCCGTGGACGACGACGACCTGCTGCGCGCCGACGTGATCCAGGCACTGATGTGCTACGACCGTCTCGACTTCGGCGCTTTCGATGCCATCCACGGCACCGACTTCCGCGAGTACTTCAAGTCGGAACTCGAGCGCATGAACCCGCTTGCAGGGGACGACCTGATCGAGCTCGATGCCGGCGGCATAAACATCACCCCGAAAGGCAGGTTGCTCCTGCGCAGTATCGCGATGGTCTTCGACCGTCACATGGCCGAGGTCGATACCGACAAACGGTTCTCCCGGGCGATCTGAGCATCGATCGTATCGAGCCGCAGGAGCGGGCCCCGGCCCGCGATCGATCGCGCTTCAAGAAGCGCTCCTACTGGCTCACCTCGGTCAGCCAGCCGTGTACATCCGGCGCGTCTCCGTACTGGATGGACTGCAAGGCTTTGCGCAGCTTCTCGGTGTTGGGCCCGGCGCCACCATCACGTACCGGGATCTCCCTCTCATCGTAGACGAGCGTGCCTACAGGGGTCAGCGTGGCCGCCGTACCGGAGAGCGCAGCTTCGTACGTGGCGACCCATTCCAGGAGTTCCTGCACCGTAAAGTCCCGTTCGTTGACCCGATAACCGAGGTCTTTGGCAAGCGCGAGGATCGAGGCGCGGGTCATGCCGTGCAGGAACGAGGTATCCAGCGGCTTGGTTATGACTTCGTCGTCGCTGATCAGGAGGAAGTTCGCGGCGCCCGTTTCCTGCACGTCGCCACCCGGACAGAACAGCACCTGGTCGACCCCGTATTTTTCCTTCGCGTCGAGCGTCGGCCCGAGGGCCGCCGCATAGTTGCCGCCGGTCTTGGTGCTGCCGAGTTGCTCGGTGGAACGCGCATAGGTATCGGCGACGAGCAGCTTCAGCGGCCGCGCTCCGCCGGCAAAGTAGTCGCCGACCGGCGATGCGAGCACGAACAGCGTCGCTTCGGTCGAGGGTGCCGCGGCGGCGCCGATGTTGGGCAACGTACCGATCAGCGTCGGCCGCAGGTAGAGCGAACTGGGCGGTTCCGGAATGTCGTCGATCTGCTTTCTCACGAGGTCCTCGACCATGCCCGTCAGAAGGTCCGGGTCCGGAATGGGAAGGTGCAGCGATTTCGCGCTGCGCTGCATGCGCGCGACGTGGTCGTGCAGGCGAAAGATCCGTGCCTTGCCGTCCTGCCAGCGATAGGCCTTGAAACCCTCGAAGCAGGTGCTCGCGTAATGAAAGACGTGGGATGCCGGGTGCATCGGCAACGGCGCGAGCGGTTCGATCGCCGCATCGCCCCAGCCGCCGTCCTTGAAGCGCGCGATTGCCAGGTGATCGCAGAAAACGGTGCCGAATTGAGCCATGGGAATTCTAATCTGGATTAAAACCGGGGGCGGTAACTTTGCCATTAAACGGCCACCGTTGGCCAGCCCGGAAGCCGCCGCCTAGAAACTCGGCGGCGTGCACGCCGAAATGAGTTCGCAGGGTTCGCTTCCCGGATTCGTGAAACTGTGCGGCTGATTGCTCCTGAAGTAGTAAGCGTCGCCGGCACGCAGGATCGCCGATTGCTCACCCACGGTCACCTGCAGCCTGCCCTTCAGGATCAGGCCGCATTCCTCGCCTTCGTGGGTTATGGCATGCCTGCCCGTGCCGGCACCCGGCTGATAGCACTCCTTGATGAACTGGATGGCCCGGTCGGTCAGGTTGGCACCGACCTGCAGGAAGGACACGCCGCCGTCGGCGATCTCGGTCAATTCATCGGCGCGAAAGAAGACGCGGTCGGGCGTCTCCGGCTCGTCACTGAAGAACTCCGACAGGCGCACCGGGATACCGTCGAGCACTTTCTTCAGCATGCTCACGGTCGGGTTGAGTTTGCCGGCCTCGATCTGAGAAATGGTGGCGTTGGCAACGCCGGACTGCCTGGCCAGTTGCCGCTGCGAGAGCCGGTGGCGCAGGCGAATCTGCCGCAGGCGGGGTCCGATGGGCTGATCCATCGATGGGCTCCTGAGTCTGTTCAGCTTACTAAACAGTTTGTCCATACGAGCCAGTCAAATCAAGGGCTTATTAATCGCCACCTAACTGATTGTTTAACATAGCTGCTCGGGCGTACACTCTTTTTCTTTTGCCTGGTCAGATTGGAGCAGCCACACCATGAGCGCACCCGCCGAGAAACTTGACGCCTTCTGGATGCCGTTCACGGCCAACCGCGATTTCAAGAAAAAGCCCCGCATCATCACGTCGGGAAGCGGTCACCATTACACGACACTCGATGGTGACAGGATCTACGACCTGTTCGCAGGTCTCTGGACGACGGGAATCGGTCATTGCCACCCGAAGATCGTCGAGGCCGTGCAGAAACAGGTTGCGCAGCTCGATTACTCGATGACCTTCCAGTCGGGCAATGACAAGTCGTTCGCACTGGCCGAACGTGTGACCGGCATGGCGCCCGAAGGCTTCAATCACTGCTTCTTCACCAACTCCGGATCGGAGTCCGTGGACACAGCGCTGAAGATCGCGCTCGGATTCCACCGCGCCCGCGGCGAAGGCAACCGGACGCGCCTGATCGGCCGTGAGCGCGGCTATCACGGCGTTAACTTCGGCGGGATGTCGGTTGGCGGCATGGTACCGAACCGCAAGGTGTTCAGCCCCAACCTGATACCGGGTGTCGACCACATCCGCGCAACCATGGACATCGAGCATACGGCCTTTTCGCGCGGCCAGCCTGAATGGGGCGCGCAGCTTGCCGATGACCTGGAACGCCTTGCGGGCCTGCACGACGGCAGCAATATCGCCGCGGTCATCGTCGAACCCGTTGCAGGATCGGCGGGCGTTCTGCCGCCGCCCGTCGGCTACCTCGAGCGGCTGCGCGAGATCTGTGACAAGCACGGCATCCTGCTGATCTTCGACGAGGTCATCACGGCATTCGGCCGTGTCGGCAAGGCGTTTGCTGCAGAGCGTTTCGACGTCATGCCGGATATCATCACGACCGCCAAGGGACTGACCAACGGCGTGATCCCGATGGGTGCCGTGCTGGTGCGCGATCACGTGTACGAAGCCTTCATGCAGGGTCCCGACTACATGATCGAGCTGTTCCACGGCTATACGTATTCCGGACACCCTGTCGCGGCTGCTGCCGGGCTGGCCGCAATGGATGTTTACGAGGAGGAAGGCATCTTCGAGCAGTCGCATGCGCTCGAGAAACCCTTCGAGGACCTGCTGCACTCGTTCGCCGACCACGACAAGGTCATCGACGTGCGCAACTTCGGCCTCATGGGGGCGATCGAAATGGCGCCGCGCGACGGCGCGCCGGGGGCACGCGGCCTCGAGACCCACAAGCGCTGTTTCTGGGATGAAAAGCTGATGGTGCGAAATGGCATGGACATCCTCAGCTTTTCACCCTTCCTGAATTCGAAGCTCGACGACTGGAACAAGGCGTTCGACAGCGTGCGTCGAATCATCGACAGCATCGACTAGTCGACACCGAAAGGAGAACTTATGAGCGCCCGCCCCGCACAGGACATCGACACGGCGAACATCGTCGGTCATTTCATCGACGGCCAGGACGTTGCCGATACGAAGCGGCTCGAACCCGTTACGAATCCCGCCACCGGTAAAGTCACACGGCATGTCGCCATGGCGTCGCGGCAAACCGTGGAAGCGGCGATTGCCGCGGCCGAGGCCGCTTTCCCCGCGTGGCGAGACACGCCACCGATCAAGCGGGCGCGCATCATGTTCCGCTTCAAGCAATTGCTGGAAGAGCACTCGGACGAGATTGTCGCGACCATCACCAACGAGCACGGCAAGGTCCTTGACGACGCGATGGGCGAATTCCTGCGCGGTGTCGAAGTCGTCGAATACGCTTGCGGCATCCCGGAATTGCTCAAGGGCGAATACTCCAGAAACGTCGGCCCCGGCATCGACAGCTGGGCGGAGCACCAGCCGCTCGGTGTCGTCGCGGGCATCACGCCCTTCAATTTCCCGGCGATGGTGCCCATGTGGATGTACCCGATGGCGATCGCCTGCGGCAACACCTTCGTTCTGAAGCCCTCGGAAAAAGACCCCACGGCGCCGTTGCTCTGCGCCCGGCTGCTGAGCGAAGCGGGTCTGCCGGACGGCGTATTCAACCTCGTCAACGGCGACAAGGAAGCCGTCGATACATTGCTGAATGACGAACGCGTGCAGGCCGTCAGTTTCGTCGGCTCGACGCCGGTGGCGGAGTACATCTATTCCACGGGCACGAGCAACGGCAAACGGGTGCAGGCCCTCGGCGGCGCAAAGAATCATGCTGTCGTGATGCCTGATGCCGACATCGACAACGCGGTCAGCGCACTGATGGGCGCAGCCTACGGTTCCTGTGGCGAGCGCTGCATGGCGATATCGGTCGCGGTGTGCGTCGGCGACGAGACTGCGGATACCGTCGTCGGCAAGTTCCGCGAGCGCATCGCGGAACTCAGGGTGGGCAACGGCACCGACACCAACAACGACATGGGACCGCTGGTAACCAAAGCGCACTTTGACAAGGTGCGTTCCTACGTCGACCTCGGCGTCGATGAAGGCGCGGAACTCGTCATCGACGGCCGCGATCTCGTCGTTGAAGGTCACGACGACGGATTTTTCCTGGGCCCATGCCTGTTCGACCGGGTGACGCGTGACATGCGCATCTACAATGAAGAAATCTTCGGTCCGGTCCTGTGCGTCGTTCGAGCCGAATCCGAAGAAGAGGCCATGCAACTCATCGACGAGCACGAATACGGCAACGGCACGTGCATCTTCACGCGCGACGGCGAGGCTGCGCGTTACTTTGCCGACAGGATCAAAGTCGGCATGGTCGGTATCAACGTGCCGCTCCCGGTTCCCGTCGCCTGTCACAGCTTTGGCGGCTGGAAGCGCTCCCTCTTCGGCGACCTGTATGCCTACGGCCCCGACAGTGTGCGCTTTTATACGCGCCGCAAGACGATAAGCCAGCGCTGGCCCTCGGGCGGCGTGCGCGAGAAGGCCCTGTACACCTTCCCGAGCAACCAGTAAGCCTGCGGGGGTGGAGAATCTGGCGCGATTCGGGAACACTATGCGGTTCCCGAATCAGCTCTGGAGACATCCATGACGAAGCGATTTCTGGCGATCGCCTGCCTCGCCCTTGCCGCGCCACTCCAGGCGCAGGACTTCGCCACCTCGTTCGACGCCACCGAAGTGGCGCCCGGCATTTACACGCTGACGGGCGCGGAAGGGAAATTCGGCGGTGGCACTATCAGCGTGCTCGTCGGCGACGAGCAGATCGTGCTGATCGACGACGCCATGGTACCCACGGCGCAGCCAATACTGGACGCCGTCACCAGGCTGGCCGGGCGTGCTCCCGACTTCGTCATCAACACGCACATCCACGGCGACCACGTTGGCGGCAACGCGTTGATGCAGGAAAACGGCGCTTACGTCGTCGCACACGACAATATCCGCAAGCGCCTCGCCGCCGACAGCAAGGGTGCCGGTGGCGACGGCGGCCTGCCTATCATTACGTTCTCGGATTCGGTGACCTTCCACGTCAACGGGCACGAGGTATTCGTGTTTCACGTTCATCACGCGCACACCGACGGCGACGGAGTCATCCACTTCCGCGACCAGAACGTCATCCATGCGGGCGACGTCCTGTTCAACAAGGTGTTTCCGTACATCGACCTCGACAACGGCGGCAGCATAGAAGGATTTATCAAGGCGCAGGAGAAGCTCATCGCGATATCCGACGACGATACCGTTCTGATTGCAGGCCACGGCGACCCGGTCGCGAGCAAGGCCGACGTCGAAACAAACCTTGCCGTCCTCAAGGATGGCCGCAAGCTCGTGAAGGCGCTGGTCGACGAGGGTAAGACCGAGGAGGAGGTGCTGGCCGCCAATCCTCTCGGCAAATACCACGACGACTACAGCTGGAGCTTCATCACCACGGAGCGTATGACCAAGACGCACTACCGTGACCTGACCTCGGAATAGAACAATGGACAACAAGAAGACAGAAGATTTCGTCAACGACATGTGGGACAGCTCGATCATTCCCGAGCTCTGCGACTACATCAAACTGCCGAACAAGTCACCGCATTTCGATCCGGACTGGGAAAAGCACGGCCACATGGAAAAGGCGGTACAGCAGCTGGAAGCCTGGTGCAGGACGCAGCCCGTCAAGGACATGTCGGTCGAAGTCGTCCGCATCGAGGGACGCACGCCCGTACTGTTCGCCGAGATCCCCGGTGACTCGGAGGATGTGGTGCTCCTGTATGGACACTACGACAAGCAGCCGGAGTTCAGCGGCTGGGCCGAGGATCTCGATCCGTGGGAGCCGACGATCAGGGACGGCAAGCTCTACGGCCGCGGCGGCGCCGACGATGGTTACGCCGTGTTCGGTTCTCTGACGGCAATTCGAGCACTGCAGGAACAGGGGGTTCCGCACGCGCGCTGCGTGGTGCTTATCGAAGGCTGCGAGGAGTCCGGCAGCTTCGACCTGCCCTATTACATCGAGAAGCTGGAAGACCGGATCGGCTCGCCGGACCTGGTGGTCTGCCTCGACGCGGAATGCGGCAACTACGAGCAACTCTGGTGCACGACCTCGCTGCGTGGCAACCTGACGGGCACCCTGCGCGCGGACGTGCTGACCGAAGGCGTGCACTCCGGCAGCGCGGGCGGCGTCGTGCCGTCGAGCTTCCGGATCCTGCGCAAATTGCTGAGCCGAATCGAGGACGAAGACAGCGGCCGCATCACGCCGGAAGCGCTGCACGTGGAGATTCCGGAACAGCGCATCGAACAGGCGAGGCTCGCCGCGGAGACGCTTGGCGCCGGCGTGTACAGCAAGTACCCGTGGGCAGTCGAGGACGCGGCCCCCGGCGAGTCAGCGTACGAGCTGCTGCTCAACAACACCTGGCGACCGACCATGAGCGTGACGGGCGCGGCCGGATTGCCGGCGCTGGTCGACGCGGGCAACGTGCTGCTGCCGTTCAACACGCTGAAGCTGTCGTTCCGCCTGCCGCCGACCTGCAATGCGGACGATGCCGCAAAGACCGTGCGGGAGATGCTCGAAGCGGACACGCCACCGTTGTCGAAGGTGTCGTTCCATGTCGAATCGACGATGGCCGGGTGGAACGCGCCGCCTGTGGCCGAGTGGCTGGAAGCATCGATGCAGAAAGCATCACAGGCCTATTTCGGCAAACCGTCCATGTACATGGGTACCGGCGGCACGATTCCGTTCATGGGTAT
Organism: Gammaproteobacteria bacterium; assembly: GCA_009937525.1. Classification (GTDB taxonomy): domain Bacteria; phylum Pseudomonadota; class Gammaproteobacteria; order Steroidobacterales; family Woeseiaceae; genus UBA1847. The sequence continues at coordinate 2,812 of JAACFE010000005.1, read as the reverse complement.
GCTCGGCGAGAAGTTCCCGGAGGCACAGTTCCTCATCACGGGCCTTCTCGGGCCGAATTCGAATGCGCACGGGCCGAACGAGTTCCTGCACATCGACACCGGCAAACGCGTGACCAGTTGCGTCGCGCAGGTGCTCGCCGATCACTACGAGCATAAGACGGGCGTCAGAGCGGCTGCCTGAGATCTATCGCGGCTCGGGAGCCGCTCCTACGGAAAGAATCCCGCCGTAGGAGCGCTTCTCGAAGCGCGCGACCCGGTCCTCGCGTGGCTGCCTGTCAATTGCCGTAGGAGCGCTTCTCGAAGCGCAACGCGGGCTGAAGCTTTTCCTACGTCGTGAACATGATCATGATGCCGGCGGCCACGGCCGACCCGATGACGCCGGCGACGTTCGGCCCCATGGCGTGCATCAGCAGGATGTTGTGCGGGTTGGCTTCGAGGCCGACCTTGTTGGCGACCCGCGCCGCCATCGGTACCGCCGACACGCCCGCGGCACCAATCAGCGGGTTGATCGGATTGTGCGACAGCCTGTTCATGAGCTTGCCCATCAGCACGCCGCTGGCCGTACCGATCGCGAAGGCGACGATGCCGAGCAGCAGGATGCCGAGGGTTTCGACGGACAGGAATTGCTCGGCACCGAGTTTCGAGCCCACCGACAGCCCCAGGAATATCGTCACGGTATTGATGAGCGCGTTCTGCGTCGTATCGGAGAGGCGATCGACGACGCCACACTCGCGCATCAGGTTACCGAACGCCAGCATGCCGAGCAGCGGCGCAGCCGTCGGCAGCAGCAGAGCGACCAGCAGCAGCAATACGATGGGAAATAGTATGCGCTCGGTCTTCGAGACTTCGCGCAGTTGCACCATGTGGATCTTGCGCTCTTCCTCGGTGGTGAGCAGGCGCATGATCGGCGGCTGGATGATCGGCACGAGCGCCATGTACGAGTAGGCCGCGACCGCAATCGCGCCGAGCAGCTGCGGCGCCAGAATTCCAGCGACGTAGATCGCCGTCGGCCCGTCCGCACCGCCGATGATGCCGATGGCAGCGGCCTCCTTCAATGTGAAGTCCATCAGGCCGAGCTCGGTCATTCCGAGCGCGCCCAGCAGCGTCGCGAAGATGCCGAACTGCGCCGCGGCGCCCAGGAACAGCGTGCGCGGATTTGCGAGCAGAGGCCCGAAATCCGTGAGCGCCCCGACACCCATGAAAATGATGAGCGGAAACGCGCCGGTCTTGATGCCTACTTCGTACGACAGGTAGAGCAGCCCGCCCGGCTCCGCGATACCGGCTCCGGGGATGTTGCTCAGGAGGCCACCGAAACCGATGGTCACGAGAAGCAGCGGCTCGAATTTCCTGACGATGCCGAGGTACAGCAGACCGAGGCAGACGACCAGCATCGCGGCCTGGCCGCCCGTGATCAGGTAGAGTCCCGAGCCGCGCCAGATTTCGAGAATCAGTTCCATCAGCCGGCGATGGCGACGAGCGAGTCACCCACGGCAACGACATCACCCTCACGGACGAACACCTCGCTTATCGTCCCTGCTCTTGGAGCGCTCACCGCCGTCTCCATCTTCATCGCTTCGACGACGATCAACGGTTGTCCTTCCTCGACGCGGTCGCCGGGCGCCACGTGCACCTTGAAGACATTGCCGGCAAGCACCGCCTTTACCACTTCACCTGACGAGCCCGGCGCCGGCTTCAGTCCGGCGGATGCCGGCGCGACACCCGCGAGCTGCCCGTCCTCGGCTACTTCGACCGTAAACTCCCGGCCGTTCACGCGCACGGAATACACCGCGGGTCCCTCCGCCGCGGCGGCAGGCACGGCCGCCGGCGCCGTCTGCGCCTCGAGGCCGGGTGGCGGCTCGAAGGCTTCCGGATTGCCGCGATTCTGCAGGAATCGGATGCCTATCTGCGGAAACAATGCATAGGTGAGGACGTCATCGATGACGTCGGGCGCCAGGCGGATTTTCTTTTCGATCGCCAGGTGATTCAGCTTTTCGGTCTGCAGCCCGAGTTCCGGTTCGAGCAGGTCGGCCGGGCGGCAGGTAATGGGTTCGGCTCCTTCGAGCACGCGCGCCTGCAGGCCCGCGTTGACGTCGGTAGGCGTCGCGCCGTACTCGCCCTTGAGAATGCCTGCCGCCTCCTTGGTAATCGTCGCGTAGCGCTCGCCGGAGAGAACGTTGATAACCGCCTGGGTACCGACGATCTGCGACGTCGGCGTTACCAATGGCAGCATGCCGAGGTCCCTGCGAACCTGCGGGATTTCCTCGAGCACGGCATCCAGCTTGTCACTGGCATTTTGTTCGCGCAGCTGGTTCTCCAGATTGGTCAGCATGCCACCGGGGACCTGCGCGACCAGGATGCGCGAATCGACGCCCCTGAGCGCGCCTTCGAACCTGGCGTACTTCTTGCGGACGTCGCGGAAATAGGCGGCCACCTCCTCGAGCGCCTGCAGGTCGAGGCCCGTGTCGCGATCCGTGCCTTCCAGTATCGCGACCAGCGACTCGGTCGGGGAATGGCCGTACGTCATACTCATCGAAGAAATGGCGGTATCGATGTTGTCGATGCCCGCCTCCGCGGCCTTCACACAGGTCGCCGTGGACAGGCCCGTCGTGGCGTGGCACTGCATGTGGATCGGGATGTCCACCGCTTCCTTGAGCCGGCTGACCAGTTCGAGAGCCACATAGGGACGCAACAAACCGGCCATATCCTTGATGCAGACGGAGTGGGCGCCCATATCCTCGATGCGCTTGCCGAGGTCGACCCACAGATCGATCGTATGCACCGGGCTCACCGTGTACGACATGGTCCCCTGGGC
>JAACFE010000110.1 GCA_009937525.1 Gammaproteobacteria bacterium | reverse complement strand
TGGGTCTCCTGTTTACGCCGGCAGCCATGATCATTGCCCAGAGCATCATCGTCCTGCCGATCATCGCGGCGCTGTCGCGGCAGACGATCGCCGATCTGCACGAGGAATACGACGAGCACCTGCGCTCACTCGGCTGCACACCACTACAGAGTGTGGCGACCCTGCTCTGGGACGGCCGTTTCCGATTATTGACCGCGATAATGGCGGGCTTCGGCCGCGCCATCGCCGAGGTCGGTGCGGTCATCATCGTCGGCGGCAACATCCAGCATGCGACGCGCGTGATGACGACCACGATCGCGCTGGAGACGAGCAAAGGGAACCTCGCCCTGGCGCTCGGCCTCGGCTTGATACTCGTAACGCTGGCGCTGGGCGTGAACGCGACCGCGCTGGTGATTTCCGACGCGGCACGGCGGCGATATGGTTGACGAAGCGCCCAGGACAGAAGCCTGCACGCAGGCACCGCCGGACAGGAGCGACGACCATCCGCTGCTGCCGCTGGTTGTGCGTGGGCTGCACTTCGGCATCAACGGCCGGACGATTATCAAGGATGTGTCCTTCTGGATCGGGTCCTCGGGCCGGACCGTGATACTCGGGCCGAACGGAGCCGGAAAGAGCGTGATGCTGCGCCTGTGTCATGGCCTGCTGAAACCGACCAGCGGGGAGATGCGCTGGGGTGATCTTTCCGTTGCGCAGGCACGCGAGCAACAGGCAATGTCGGCGCAACACCCGGTGCTGCTGCGTCGCACCGTGACCGGCAACCTGATGCACGTATTGCGCGTGAAAGGCGTACCGCCGGAACAGCGCCAGGGCCTGGTCGAAGCCGCGCTGCGGCAGGCCGGACTCGAGGGCCTCGGCCCGAGGGCTGCGCGCACCCTGTCGGGCGGCCAGCAGCAACGCCTCGCAATTGCACGCGCCTGCGTGCTGAGACCCCAGGTATTGTTACTCGATGAACCCACCGCGAATCTCGACCCGACCGCCGTGCGCGGTGTCGAGGAGCTGGTGCGCGCCGTGGCTGCGGCGGGCACGAAGATTCTTATGACGACCCACGACATTGCGCAGGCCAGGCGTCTGGCATCCGACGTCATGTTCCTGAATCACGGGCGTCTGCTCGAACATGCCCCGGCAGCGGAGTTCTTTGCGTCGCCGAAAGATCCGGCGGCGGCGCGGTTCCTGGCGGGAGAGCTGCTCGACTAGCATGATCCGGATGCAGGAGAACCAAAGCGCAATGATCGGGAACCCGCCTGACAATGAGGCCGACACGCTTTTTCTCGGGGGGGTCGTGAAACGCCTGGCGGCGCTGTTCATTGGCGTCGCGCTCGCCGCGACCGCGGCAAGTGACGAACCGAGGCCGATCACCGTCGCTTCGACGACATCCACGCAGAATTCGGGGCTCTTTGAATACCTGTTGCCGGAATTCACGGCGGACACAGGTATCGACGTTCGTATCGTGGCTGTCGGAACCGGACAGGCGATTCGCCTCGCGACGAACGGCGATGCCGACGTGCTGCTGGTCCACCATCCGGCTTCCGAGCGCAAGTTCGTGGCCGATGGGCTGGGTCTTGCCCGCCATGCGGTCATGCACAACGACTTTGTCCTCGCGGGGCCCGCTGACGACCCGGCCGGCATCCGCGGGATGACCGATGTTGCAACGGCGCTGCGCCGCATCGGCGACGGCGAATACGTTTTCGTTTCCCGGGGTGACGACAGCGGAACGCACAAGAAGGAGCTCGAACTCTGGCAAGCGGCGGACTTCGATCCGCGCCCGGACAGCGGCGCGTGGTACCGCGAGTCGGGATCCGGGATGGGTACAACGCTCAACACGGCGAGCGCGATGGGCGGCTATACGCTGACCGATCGCGCGAGCTGGGTGAGCTTCGGCAACAAAGGCGGTCTGCAACTTCTCGTCGAGGGCGACACCCGCATGCACAATCCATACAGCATCATCGTCGTTAATCCCGAACGGCATCCGCACGTGCACGCTGTCGAGGCGCAGGCCTTCGCCGACTGGCTGATTTCTGCGCAGGGTCAGCGGGCAATCGCGGCCTATCGTGTAGATGGCCAGCAACTCTTCTTTCCGGATGCGGCCGCGCCTCGCGACAGCGCGGGCGCAAACTAGTTTGAATCCGCCAGACATCGCGGTTCGTGATCAGGTTACTGGCGTCATTCTCGCCGGCGGCAGGGCGACGCGCATGGGCGGTGTGGACAAGGGGCTGGTGCCGATCAGCGGCCGGCCCATGATCGCCTGGGTGATCGACGCGTTGCGGCCGCAGGTCGCGGACGTGCTGATCAACGCCAATCGGAGCGTCGATCGCTACCGTGAATTCGGTTGCGAGGTGGTCGACGACGGCGACAGCGACTTCCGGGGCCCGCTGGCGGGCATGGTCAGCGGCATGCGCGCGGCACGGACGCCGTACATCGCGGTCGTGCCGTGCGACTCTCCGCTGATCGGCGCCGAACTCGTGCAGCGCCTGTACGGGGCAGTGTCGGCGTCCGGGTCTCTCGTGGCGGCCGCCCACGACGGCGAACGCCTGCAGCCGGTGTTTGCATTGCTGTCCTGCGAACTGCTGGGTGACCTGGCTGGTTATCTCGATGACGGAGAGCGTAAGATCGACCGGTGGTACGCCCGGCACGGATACGAGTCGGTGGATTTCAGCGACATGTCCGGGTGGTTCGCCAACATCAATGCGCCGGAGGACAAACGCGCACTCGAAGAAGCGCTCGCGCAAAACGTCCGTTCCTGAGCAAACAACGAGGGTTATGAGCAGCAAGACGAATGCCGATTGTTGTGCCGACGGCCATGAAGGTCCGGCGCTGAAACTCAGTGAAGCACTGAGCCGCATCCTGGCCGAGGTGCAACCGGTCAGCGGCGGCGACACGCTCGCCGTGCGCAGTGCATTGGGCCGGGTGCTTTCCGCCGATGTCGTGTCGAGTATCGACGTGCCGTCGCACACCAACTCGGCGATGGACGGCTATGCGCTCGCCGGCAGCGAGCTGTCGGCCGGCGGCGAGACCCGGCTCGAGGTGATCGGGACGTCTGCGGCGGGGCGGCCCTTTGCCGGGGAAGTGCGTTCCGGGCAGTGCGTACGCATCATGACCGGTGCGCCGATGCCGCCGGGCGCCGATACGGTCGCGATGCAGGAGAACGTCGTGCGCGACGGCGACATCGCGATCGTCGGTCCCGGCCAGAAAGTCGGCCAGCACGTGCGCCAGGCCGGTGAAGATATTGCCGCCGGCACTATCGCCCTCGCCGCGGGCACGCGGCTGATGCCGGCGGAAATCGGCATCCTCGGTTCGCTGGGCGTCGGCGAGGTCCGCGTCCGGCGTCGTCCGCGCGTGGCGTTCTTCTCCACGGGCGACGAGCTCAGGAGCGTCGGCGAGCCGCTCGGCGAGGGCCAGATCTACGACAGCAATCGCTATACGATCTTCGGCATGCTGTCGCGCCTCGGCGTCGATGTTCTGGACATGGGTGTCATCCGCGACGATCGCGACGCGGTCGAGCAGGCGTTCGCGAAGGCGGCCGCCGAGGCCGATGCGATCGTAAGCTCGGGCGGCGTATCCGTCGGGGACGCGGATTACGTCGCCGAGACCCTGGAACGTACCGGCACCGTGGGCTTCTGGAAAGTGGCGATGAAACCGGGACGGCCGTTGGCTTTCGGCCGCATCGGTGAGGCGCTGTTCTTCGGACTGCCCGGCAACCCGAACTCCGTGATGGTGACCTTCTACCAGCTCGTGCAGCCGGCGCTGCAGGCGCTGGCGGGCATACCGAATCCCGAGCCGCCGCTCACGATGCCGGCGATAAGTGCGACGGCGTTGCACAAGAAACCCGGGCGCCGTGAGTTCCAGCGCGGCGTGTTCTCGCGGTCGGAGGACGGTCGCCTCGTGGTACGCAAGACCGGCCACCAGGGATCCGGCGTCCTGAGTTCCATGGCCGCCGCCAATTGCTTTATCGTATTGCCGGAAGACTCGGGCCCCGTTGCCGAGGGTGACGAGGTGACCGTGCAGCCCTTCGCCGCATTCGTCTGAGAGAACCACCGCGCAACGTTCAACAGCGAGCCGCATATGAACAAGTCTACGAAAGAACGTGAATTCGTCGCGCTGAATATCGCGGTACTGACCGTGTCCGACAGCCGTACGGAAGAGACCGATAAATCGGGAAAGCTGCTGGCCGGCCGGCTGACCGACGCCGGACACCGGCTTGCCGAAAAGACGATCGTGCCCGACGAGGTCTACCGGATTCGCGCCGTGGTTGCCGGCTGGATTGCCGCGGACGATGTCGACGTCGTAATCACGACCGGGGGCACCGGGGTGACCGGGCGAGACGGCACGCCCGAGGCGGTGAGCCCGCTGCTGGACAAGACCATCGATGGCTTCGGTGAAGTGTTCCGGACGATCTCTTATCAGCAGATCCGGACGTCGACGATACAGTCACGCGCGCTCGCGGGCGTGGCCAACGGTACCTACGTCTTCTGCGTCCCGGGGTCGACCGGCGCCTGCGCGACCGCCTGGGACGAGCTGATCAGTGCGCAGCTCGACATACGCACACGGCCCTGCAATCTTGCCGAGCTCATGCCGCGACTGCTCGAAACGTGACCGGCGGGTCTCGCGGCACTGATGCCATGATGCTGCTCGTCGGCACGGCAAAGGGGCTGTTCCGCGTCAGCCGGGATGCCGCGGGCCAGGACCCGCATATCGACGGGCCGCATCTCGCGGGTTATTCCGTGCTGCACACGCTGCAGGCGCCGGACGGCCGGCTGTACGCTGCGACCTCGCACAAGATCTGGGGCGCACATATCTATACCAGCGAGGACCGGGGGGCGTCGTGGACATCGCTCGACGCCGTGCCGCAACATCCGCCAGCCAGTGGCCGCGGCGCAACCAGGGCCATCTGGTACCTGGCGCTTGCCGGTGACACCCTGTTCGCTGGCATCGACCCCGCCGGGCTGTTTCGGAGCGATGACCGGGGCAAGCGCTGGACACCGGTAGACGGCCTCAACGAACACCCGACCCGCTCGACCTGGGAACCGTCGAAAGGGTGTTTTGCGGTGCATTCGATCTACGTGGATGCCCGGCAGCCCGCCAACATCGTCGCAGCGGTCTCCGCCGGCGGCGTCTATCGCAGCGAGGACGGTGGTGAAACCTGGCAGCCCGCCAACAAGGGCGTGCGCGCAGAGAACCTTCCCGAACCCTGCCCCGAGACCGGCCACAACGTGCACCGCGTGATCATGCACCCGCGGGTGCCGAGCCGCCTCTACCGGCAGTGCTATAACGGCACCTACCGGAGCGACGACGGCGGCCGCAGCTGGACGGAAATCACCGAAGGGCTGCCGAGCGATTTCGGCTACGGGATCGTGACCGACCCGAATGATCCGGACACGGTGTTGCAGATTCCCGAATCGAGTTCGCACCTGCGCGCGCCCGTGGACGGAAAACTGCGCGTCTATCGCAGCCGCGACGGTGGGGCCACGTGGCAATCGGCGAGCGCGGGACTGCCGGCGGAACATGTCTACGTCACGGTTCTCAGGGAAGCGATGGACATCGATTCCCGCGATCCCTGTGGCGTGTATTTCGGGACATCCGGCGGCCAGCTGTTCGCGAGCGCCGATGCCGGCGATACCTGGGAGGAACTCGCGAGCTACCTGCCACGCGTGCTGAGCGTGAAAGCCGTCCCGCGATGAACGCGCTGATCGATGTCCTGGAGGCACGCGAAGGCCTCGTCTGCGCCGTTGGTGCCGGCGGCAAGAAGTCCGTGCTCTACCAGCTGGTTCGCGAGCATCCCGGACCCGTCGCGCTGACCTCGACGGCACATACGACCGAGTTTCCGGCGGAGTTTGCCCTGCAGCAGATCATCACCGATGACGCAAAACTGCAGGAGCAGCTGCGGGCTGCCGGCCGGTCCCGCCAGACCGCCTACGCATGTCCGTCGGACAAGCCGGGCCGGCATGCGGGCGTCTCGCCCGCGACGATCCGGGCAATACATGATAGTGGCGCGTTTGCCGCGACCTACGTGAAAGCCGACGGTGCGCGGATGCGCTGGATCAAGGCGCCGTCGCCGGACGAGCCGATCCTCGTGCCGGGCGCTGATCTCGTGATCCCGGTGGTCTCGGCACGCGCGATCGGCGAGCCGCTCAGCGAGCGGGTGGCGCATCGCATCGAACGGGTCGCAGCCGTCACGGGCGTCGCGCCCGGTGAGCCCCTGACGCCCGAGGCGGTGGGGAAGTTGCTCGCCAGCGAGCAGGGTTCGCTGCAATTTACAGCCGGCGCGCGTGTTGCGCCGGTCATAAACATGGTCGACAATGAAGAACGAGAAGAAAAGGCGCGCGCTGCGGCGACTGCGGCGATCGCGATGACATCGCGCTTTGATCGCGTGGTGCTCTGTTGTTTGCGACGACCCGAAAGGCCGGTCGTCGCCGTGGTGACCGGATGAGTAACGTAACCGTACGCATACCTACGCCGCTTCGACCGTTCGTCGACGACGCGACGGTGCTCGACGCAGATGCGGATACGGTAGGTGCGGCGCTCATGCAGATCGGCGCGCGGCACCCCGGCTTCCTGCAGCGAATCGTCGTGGACGAAGGCGAACTCCGTCCGTACGTCAATGTCTTCGTCGGATCCGAGAACGTGAGGTCGTCTTCCGGGCTCGATACGCCGGTGAGCGACGGTGACGTCGTGAGCATCATTCCGGCTGTAGCGGGCGGCTGAAAAAGACGCGGAATCATCGGGGGTCCAGATATGCGCGTGACGGAAAATCATTTACTCGACCGGATGAATCGCAGTCTGCGTGATCTCAGGATCTCCGTGACGGACCGGTGCAATTTCCGCTGCACCTATTGCATGCCGGAAGAAAAGTACCACCGCAATTTCCAGTTCCTGAAGACGAAGGAACGGCTGGATTTTGCCGAGATAGTGCGTCTCGCCGGCCTGTTTACCGCAGCCGGTGTGCGCAAGCTGCGCATCACGGGGGGAGAGCCCCTGCTGCGGCCCGCGCTCGGCGACCTCATCGGCGATCTGCGCGCTCTGCCGAACATCGAGGAGATCGCGCTGACCACCAACGGCATCCTGCTGGGGCAGCATGCCGCCGGGCTCAAGGCTGCCGGCCTGGACCGCGTGACGGTCAGCCTCGATGCGCTGGACAAAAAGGTCTTCAAGCAGATGACCGGCGGCCGCGGCGGCCTTGGCCGCATTCTCGACGGTATCGATGCCGCTCTGGAAGCCGATCTCACACCGATCAAGATCAACGCGGTCGTGCAGCGCGGCGTCAACGACGACAGCATGATGCAGCTGCTGGAGCGCTTCCGCGGCACCGGCGTCATCGTGCGCATGATCGAGTACATGGACGTCGGCAACATCAATCACTGGCAGGAGTCCGACACCGTGCCGTCGGCCGAACTGCGGGCGCGCATCGGGGAACGCTGGCCGCTTCGTGCCGAGCGCAGCAACTACGACGGTGAAGTGGCGACCCGCCACCTGTACGAGGACGGTGAGGGCGAGATCGGGTTCATCTCGTCGGTGAGTGAGCCGTTCTGCGGCAGCTGTCATCGCGCCCGCCTGTCATCCGATGGTCAGTTGTTCACCTGCCTGTTCGCCGCCGCTGGTACCGACCTGCGCCAGCCGATGCGTGACGGCGCCACCGACGAAGAGCTTTTCAACATCATCCACCGCGTCTGGGCGCGACGGGCGGATCGTTACAGCGAACAGCGCGCCGAGTTGCTCCGACGCGGTCGCGCGATCCACAAACCGGAGATGTACTACATCGGAGGATGATCCGGACTGCTACGGATTGAATGCGTAGTGCAGCACGATGCCGATGAATATCACCATACCGATGTGGCGGTTGTGCAGGAATGCTTCGAAGCAGCCGGCAGGCTGGCGGTCGCGAGCGAGCCACAGGTGGTACAGCATCAGCCCCACTGATACGACAACCGAGCCGTAATACCAGAGTCCGAGGCCGGCGCGCAGGCCGATGAGCACGAGGGCGATGCTCATCACCAGCTGCAGGCCCGCGATCACGAACAGGTCCATGTCGCCGAACAGCAGGGCAGTCGACTTGACGCCGACCTTGCGGTCGTCTTCGCGGTCGACCATCGCGTAGAAGGTGTCGTAGATGACGGCCCACACGAGTGTCGCGCCGAATACCAGCC
>JAACFE010000109.1 GCA_009937525.1 Gammaproteobacteria bacterium | reverse complement strand
CAACCATGTACTTGGAAAAGAAGCTCTGGTAATTCGTGCTTTCCGGACCCGCATCCTCGAAGAAGTTGAAGGTCGAATACTGGCTGAAATCCGCGGACGGATCATAGTCGGAGCGGATATTGTCTGAGGCGCAGCCACCGCTACCTATCGCGAGGACCAGGACGCTGGCTATCGAAATAATTCTGGAAATTCTGGTGTCTAGCATCAGGTTTCTCCACTGGCTCCGTAGGTTATCGGCACTGCTTTCGAGGCTAGCCACTATATACTGGAAGCCTCGAGCGCGAAACAGTCGGAAGGCGGCGATAACAGAATATGATCTTCTCCAGAGGCATCCCGCTTTCCGTTGTCTTTGCTGCAATGTATGGGTGTGCCGGGGGGGTTGCCGGGCCGGCGCCCGAGTCCGCCGCGCTCACAGTTGATCGCCTGCAGGCGGCAACTTTCAACGGCATATTCGACGAGCCGGTGACGCTGGTCGATGGCCAGTACGAAGGCGAGCCGTATACGTCAGGCACCGCGAGCAGGCCTATCGTCAGGCTCATTCCCGGTGTGATAGCGACGGGTGATGTGACCGGCGACGGAACTGACGAAGCTGTCGTGGTGCTCGCACACAATTCGGGCGGCAGCGGCGTGTTCATGTATCTCGCCGTAATGCAGGAAACCCGCCGCGGGCCTGAGAATATCGCCACGGTGATGCTCGGCGATCGGGTCAAAGTGATTGCCATCGAGATCAAAGACGGGAAGATTGCTGCGGAGCTGGTGGAGCACGGGCGGCAGGACCCGATGTGTTGTCCTACAAGCAATGTCCGTCGCGAGTGGTTGCTGGAAGGTAATCAGCTGGTCGAGATGAAGCAGGCCGCAAGAACCCGGGCCGGCCGGGTTCGTGGGCACCTGGTGTGGGGCCACGAAACCCGCTCGTTCTCCGAATGCGAAACGGGACGAGAAGCGTGGGTGTTCAACGAGTCGGGAAACGAGCTCACGGCAGTCTACGATGAACTGACAGCAGCGCCGTACCAGCCGATGTTCGTCGAGGTTCGCGGCGTGTGGGAAGAGGCGCCGACCGAGGGCTTTGGCGCAGACTACGGCGAGGCCCTGCGGATCACGGAACTCCTCCGCGCCGAGAACGAAGGCTTCGGCTGCCGGCTGGACTTGGGTAGCGTGCTGTTCGTTGCCAGCGGTAATGAGCCATTCTGGCGGTTGCAGATCAGGGAGGACGGTGTTGCCCTGCGGACGATAGATGAAGCGGAGGAGACCGTCTTCAGGGCCCCGGAACAAAGCGAGTATGCCGGCCTCGTTACGTACTACAGCAGCAACACCCGCGACGCTGAAATCAGGATCACACTGGAGCGGCGCCGCTGCCTCGACTCGATGTCCGGGGCACGGTATGCCTGGGCGGCGACTGTCGAAATCGAGGGCCAGCGACTGCAGGGTTGCGCCGCCGAAGGTATTTAGACCATCCTAAGGCACCCGGCGGTAGCCAGACGATGATGACGGTGTCGAAGCGAATACTTCTCTTATTGCTGGCTGCGCCCTCCGCGTATGCGGACAGTATTCTCGACTACATCCGCAACTACGACCTGAACGACTACGCGCTCGGGCTGGCATACAGCATCAGCGAAAGCCCCTACGTGGGCGGCAGGAACAGCGGTTTCGCGTACCCGTATCTCACCAGTTTTCGCCACAACGCGTTCACGGATGACTGGCTCATCCTGACGGGCGGCGACGCCGGCGTCCGGTGGGTGAACGACACCGGCTGGGTACTCGGCGCGGTGACCCGCATCCGTACCGAGGGGACGGGCGCTTCGTTGCTCGACGAACTGGCCGACATCGACGTCCGCAAGTGGCGGGTCGAGGCGGCGCCGCTACTCGGCTGGCGCGGCTGGCCCGTGCACTTCGAACTGAAGTGGTACAACGAGGTATTCAGCAACTTCGGCGGACCGACGACGGAATTCAGGGCCATGTTGCCCAGGGAGCATCCCTGGGGCTGGTTCGTGCCGGCGGTGACGGTCGTGAACAACAGCGCCGGATACAACCGGTATTACTATGGAGTATCCGAATCGGAGGCTGGCCCGAACCTGGAGCCTTACACGCCGGGCAGGTCGACGAACGTCAGGGTGGGCGTGAGCACCGGCTACGCCATCAACAATCGGTGGTTATTATCGGTGACGCTGAATCACGAGTGGCTGGGTTCGGAGATCACGAACAGCCCGATCGTTGAAAAGAACTCGGTCTGGTCAGGCAGTGTCGGCATTGCCTACAACAACAATATCTTTCGCACGCCCGAGTACGAGGGCGAGTTATTCCGGTCCGGGGGATTCGAATTCCGGCTCGGAATGTACAACAACCAGACCGACAGCAAGATCATACAGCGGCCGGTCGACGGCAGCCCGCCGGAAGAGATCGACGTAGAGGATGTTCTCGGCGTGAACCGCAGGAAGAGCATCATCCATTTCGAGGGGGTGTACCGGTTTGCGCATTTCCACCGGCTGGAAGTCGGCTATTTCAATCTCGGCCGGGACTCCGATAACACGCTGCTGACCGACATCCGTATCGGTGACGAAATCTTTCCCGAGGGTACGCGGATCGAGGTGGATGCGGAGCTGCGCGTTGCCAAGCTTGCCTACGGGTTCTCGCTGATGAACGATGCACAAAAGGAACTCGGCATCCTGGCAGGAGTACACATTACAAATTACGAGGCTCTCGTCGTTGCCCCCGATACCGGCCAGCGAGTTGAGACGTCGATCAACACGCCGCTGCCCGTGATCGGCGCATTCGGCAGTGTCGCGCTCGGTCCCGGGACCGACCTCAGTGCGAACCTGCAGCTGTTCCGGATGGAATTCGATCATTTTTCGGGTTCGCTCAACACCTTCTACCTGGGGCTCGCACATTACTTCACCGACACGCTCGGCGCCGGTATCGGTTATAACGCCTATCTCATGAACCTGGACTCGGCCGACGACGATCTCCGTGGCTCGCTGAAAGTGCGCCATCATGGACCGATCGTGTTCGCGAGTTTCAATTTCTGACGGAGCCGGGCATGGGATTCCCTAGACGATATTGCGGTTTGCTGTTTGCGGTGCTGCTGGTTACGGCGGGCTGCGCCGAGCAGGGAAGCACGTTTCGAATGCTGGTTCCGGCCCAGCCGTTCGACCGGGAAGTCGCCGCCGAGCTGGTCGATGTTTTCGAGCAGAACTCGAGGCATCGCATCGAGCTCGTGCCGATGCCGTCCAGCTTCGAGACCGCCCTGGATGCGCTGGAGAGCGGGTACGCGGACCTTGCGTTAACGGCGAACACGCAGCCGTTCCGCCAGGGCATCACGACCGTCATGCCCTTCTATCCCACAGTGCTGCACATCCTGGTCCGACGCGAGCGTTCCGCCGACAGCGCGGAGGAACTGTTGCGGGGTGCGACCGTCTATGCCGGCCCTGTGGGATCGGCTTCGAGACAATTGCTGTCTGAAATCATCGATGCCCTGGATATCGATGCGAGCGAGGTTACATTCGTCGATAATACCGAAACGCTTCCCGACGTAACCCTGGTGTATCTGCCAATTTCGCCGGAGCAGGTACGCGGCGTACTGGAGCAGGCGGACATTGCCGGGAACTATCGGTTCCTGAGCTTCGGATCGCCCGACGATATCGGTACCGGCGGCGAGGTCGATCGCGCGGTACTGCTTAATCCTCGCCTGTCCCCGTTCGTCATACCGGTGGGGACCTACGGTGATCTGCCGGAGGTGCCGGTGCTCACGCTCGCGGTCGACAAGCTGCTGGTATCGGGGCCGGGTCTCGACAGCGCCGTGGTCTACGATCTGATTGGCGAGATCCGGCGTTTGCAGCCGGCCCTCGCGGCAAAACGCCCGTTCCTGTTCCGGGACCTGGGTGCCGAATTCGATGCGTCAGGTTCGACGTTCGTACTGCACCCGGGTTCGCAGGCGTTTGCGGTGCGTGATGAGCCTACATTCTACGAACGATATTCCGGCGTGGCTGAGGTGCTGGTCACGCTGGTCATCGGCCTGGTCAGCGGTATCTACGCCGTGATCCAGATCTATAACCGGCGGCGCAAGAACCGGATCGACGGATTCTATGCGGATGTCATGGCGATCCGGGATTCGATCAACGAGCGCAGCTCGGCGAACGAGCGGGCCGCTGCGGTCGGGCGCGTCAGGCAGCTGCAAAATAAAGCGTTCGACATGTTGATCAATGAAAAGCTTGCCGCTGACGAGAGTTTTCGCATTTTCGTAACCTTGTCAAACGATATTGTTGACCAGATAAAGTGACGGTCTGCCGGCCATTCGGCCACAGTTCGGCCGGCTCAGCTGAAGAGGAGAAAACAATGAAAATCTACGCTTCCGCATTCATCCTCGCGGTTGTCCTGCTGTCCCTGGACGTTAACGCCCAGGAGATGACCGGACTGAGCTGCAGGGACTTCATCCCCACCGAAGAAGCCCGCCAGAGATTCCCGGATCTCGCCGGCGCCTGTGAGGGAATCGTGGAACGCGACGGCGAGCTCTACGGGCTATTTCGGGCCGAGATCCGCAGAGTGTATGGCAACAGGATTACGCTGCACCTGCCGGCGACCGACCATACGTTCACGGTAAGGCCTGATCCCTCGGCGCGGGTCCTGGTCGACGGCAAGAAGATCCGGCCGATCGATCTGGCGACACGCCAGGAGGTACGGATCTACCTCTCGGCCAGGGAATTCGCCAAGCCGGACGTCGAAGAGGTCGCGTTCGTTACAGAATCGGATTTCCTCGTCGACGTGCCGATCGATGAACTGTCGACGGTGTCGGTCCCGGGCCGGGTGGTCACGAGCACGGCACGCCGGGAGGCCATCGTGGAATCGGTGAACAGGGAAACCCGGGAGATCAAGGTCGTTGACGCGGACGGCAGGATTCACTCATTCGTGGCAGGCGACATGGTCGCCAACTTCGACCAGATCGAACCCCGCGATCGCATCGTGACCGAATACCTGGAGTCCGTCGCCGTCTTCATCGCGCCCAAGGGCGCACCGGCGCTGGGCGACGCCGGTCTCGTCGAAGTCGCCCCACTGGGCGAAAAACCGGGCCTGATGATGGCCGATACCTACATGGTTGCCGCGACCATCGATGCGATCGACGTGTCCGAAAGGATGGTCACATTGCGCGATGAAGAGGGCTTCCAGACCACGATCGACGTAGCCGACGACGTCGATATGGACGGATTCAAGGTCGGGGACGAGGTCCGGATACGGGTAACCGAGGCCGTCGCGATATCGGTCGTCGAGGCACCCTGACGTCAGGCTTTCGGACTACCACCTCCTCACGGGGCCGGTGTCCACGTGCACGAAGTCGGACTTCGGGTAGAAGCCGACACCGCCGCGCTGCATCCGGACCGCGGTATCCCTGAGCGTGGTCGTGCGAATGCCGCGCAGCCGCACATCGATGGCGTTGCCTTTGATGTGCTGGCTGTTCTTCGCGACCCCGGACGTCGTTGCCCGCAACATCTCGTTGGTCTGGGGTGAGCGGTAGGCGGATATCACCTCGAACGCCGCATCCGTGCCGAGGTCGTTACGAACGTCATGGAGGATATCCAGGAGTTCCGGGTTGATCTCGGCGATCTCGCCGCTGCGGAAGTCCTTGAGGAAGCGGTTGATCTCGTCCAGGGCGGAATCGACGTACTCGCCGTTCTGGTAGTAGACGACATCGAGGCTGAGTCGCGTATGGGTGTGGTAGAAGGACAGCTGCCTTGCATCGGCGGCGCGCACGGATTGCCTGGGCATAACCGCTGCCGTGGTTACGAGTGCAACAAGAGCCAGGATCAGGATTGTCCGTCTCGTTAGTCTTGCCATGGTGCGTTGCGGGGTCACCCCAATGTGCTATGCGAGCGCTGAATGGTAACACCGCCGCGAAAAAATTCAGCCAACCAGCGCACATAAAGAGATGCGACGCCTGATCACACGACCCGGTTGCGATCAACGCCGTCGAGGAACGCCCGGGTATTCGCCACGAGTTCGTCGATCGCGTTCTGCCGGGCTTCATCCGTCGCCCAGGCGATGTGCGGTGTGACGATCAGGTTGTCGCGATCGTAGTCGAGCAGCGGGTCGCCGGCGACTGGTGGTTCTTTTGGCAGGACGTCGATCGCGGCAGCGGCTATCTCCCCGTTTGCCAGGGCATCGGCGAGCGCCTGCGAATCGACCAGCCCTCCGCGGGCGGTATTGATAAAGATGGCGTTCGCTTTCATGGCTTCGAACTCCCGCGCGCCGAACAGATTGCGGGTATCCCCGGTGAGCGGGCAGTGCAGGCTGATGACATCCGAAGTGGCGAGCAGCTCATCAAAAGGGACGCGGCCTTCCGCCACACCGTCGCTGCCGGGCCGTGCAGAGACCAGCACCTTCATTCCGAACTCCCGCGCGATGCGCGCGACGCCCTGGCCCAGCGCGCCATAACCTACGATGCCGAGCGTCATCGCCGACAGCTCTTTCACCGGGTAGTGCAGCATGCAGAAGTCGGTCGAACGCTGCCAGTCACCGGCCTGCACCGAACGGTGGTAGCTGCCGAGGCTGTGAGTCAGCGACAGCAGCACGCCGAAAACGTGTTCGACGACGGATTGCGTGCAGTAGTGACGGATGTTGGCGACGCCGATGCCGTGCCCGGCGGCGAAGTCGGTGTCGATGTTGTCGGTTCCGGTCGCGGTCAGCGCGATGAAGCGCAGTTTCGGTGCACCCTCGAGCAGTTCGCGCGACAGGCGGATCTTGTTCGTGAAGACGATCCCTGCGTCGGCGATCCTTTCCGCAACAGTATCGTCAGGCGAGTCGTCGTAAATCACGAGTTCCGAGACCAGGCTCTCCAGCTCCCGAAGGTCGAGGCCGGCACCCATCGTGCCGAAGTCCAGGAATACGGCTTTCATCGAAAATTGAGGTAACCTCTGTCGGATTCGAGACGATGAACGATCAATTCTGGAAACGCAAATCGCTGGCAGAGATGACGGCGGACGAGTGGGAGTCGTTGTGCGACGGCTGCGGCATGTGCTGCATGCTCAAGGTGCAGGACGAGGACACCGGTGACGTCTTCTATACCGACGTCGCCTGCCGGCTGTTCGACATCGAGACCTGCCGATGCACGGATTATGCGAACCGGGCAAAGGAGGTCCCGGATTGTCTGGTGCTGACGCCGGGCGAAAAGGACGCCTACGACTGGCTGCCGGACAGCTGCGCGTACCGCCGCCTCGCCAAAGGCCAGGATCTGCCGGGCTGGCATCCGCTCGTTACCGGCCGGCCCGAGTCGGTGCACGAGGCCGGGATCTCGATGCAGGGCAAGGCGATCTCGGAGAACGACGCCGACGAGTGGACCGTGCTGCGGAGCGTTTGCGGTGACTGACTACCCCACGATACCGCTGGAAGACTATCGCGAATATCCGGTCGAGGAGATGCGCGAGCGCGTCGAACGCTTCTACAGGGATATGGCGAGACGCCGGACGGTGCGTGAGTTTTCCGACCGCGCGGTGCCGCGCGACATCATCGAAACGGCCCTGAAGGCTGCGGGTACCGCGCCGAGCGGCGCCAACCTGCAGCCGTGGCATTTCGTCGCTGTGAGTGACGCGGTAACGAAAAGGAAGATCCGGGAAGCGGCAGAGGTGGAAGAGCGTGAGTTCTACGAACACCGCGCTTCGCCGGAATGGCTCGCCGCGCTCGAGCCCCTGGGTACCGACTCGTCGAAACCCTTCCTCGAAACGGCGCCGTACCTGATCGCGGTCTTCCTGCAGAAATACGGCCGGCTCGAAGACGGCCGCAAGGTCAAGCACTACTACCCGACGGAATCCACCGGCCTGGCAACGGGGATCCTGATCACGGCGCTGCACCAGGCGGGACTCGCGACGCTGACGCACACACCGAGCCCGATGAAGTTTCTCAACGAGATCCTCGGCCGGCCGACGAGCGAACGGCCGTTCCTGCTGCTGGTGGTGGGGTATCCCGCCGATGACGCGCGAGTGCCGGACATCGGGCGCAAGGATCTCGCCGAATTCACCACCTTCATCGACGATTTGCCGTAGGAGCGCTTCTCGAACCGTGATCGCGGGCCCAGGCCCGCTCCTACGGCTCGAATGACGCCCCGGGTGTTTGTCGACCGAAGTAAAGCGCAGCGAAGCGAGCCATGAGGGAGATAAATACCCGGGCCGTCAGTCCCAGGTCGATGAGCGATCAACCGGTATTCTGCATTCCCTG
>JAACFE010000108.1 GCA_009937525.1 Gammaproteobacteria bacterium | reverse complement strand
ATGCCCTCGGGTCGCTTGCCGACTTCTGCTTCAACTCTTGCCATTACGCTACTCCCGAATCCTGGCCGATCAGAATCAGGTCGTCACGGACGAAGCGATAGGGGGGAACCCTGAGGTTGCTCGGCGCCGGCACGCCCTTGTACACGCGCCCGGCGAGATCGAATTTCGATCCGTGGCAGGGGCAGAAGAAACCACCGCCCCAGCCCTCGACCGGTCGCGGCTGGAAGTCCTCCAGCGGCGCACAGCCCAGATGCGTGCATGACCCCTCGACTACCAGCCACTCGGGCCGCAGCGATCTCGTGTCGTTCGCCGCATAGTCGGGCTGCTGCTCGACAACCTCGGAGTTCGGGTCGCGCAGCCTGTCGAGACCATCGCCGAGGCTGGCCAGCATCGCATCGTTCCGGCGCAGCACGAAAATCAGCCTACCTCGCCAAAGCACGCGAATCATTTCACCAGGCTGGACCGACCCCAGCGGCACCTCCACGGGTGCGCCGAGCGCCTGCGCCCGCGCGCTCGGCTTGAGCGATGCAAGAAAAGGAACAGCAACGAAGCCGGCGCCAACGGCACCGGTTGCGGCGGCTGCGACGGTTAGAAAATGACGGCGGTTACGGTCGATCCGATCGGCGTCGTCTTCGGTCATCAGGCACTCCCATACGCCCGGCTGAGAAAGGTAGGTTTGCTGTCCCTTCGATCAGCGCGTTTTTTCTTTGTTTCGATACTGGTAGATTTGCAGCAGGCCCGGTTTACCGTCAGGATGACGGGTGCACCGGGACTTGGTGCGGAACCAATTGCGCATTATACACGGGCGTTGTCGAAATTGGCTAGGGACGCGATTCCTGAGAGCGGGACCGGGAGTACGGAGCGATGGCGGAAGTAAAGTCGGCGCTCTTGTTCCTGTTGCAGTCGGTCGTCGTGGGCCTGGCGGTGGCATTCGTCGTCGTTCTCGTGCGGCCGGAATTGCTGCCCTCGCTGCGCTCGCCGGAGGCGAGTGCCCCTGCAAGTTACGCCGACGCGGTCGAAGCAAGCGCCCCATCGGTGGTTACCGTCATCACGAGCCGCCTGGTGCCGGGCGACCCCGATGCCTCCGGCCGCAGCCGGTTCCGGGTGAACAGGAGCTTCGCCTCGGCCGTCATGATCGACCCCGAGGGCTACCTGGTGACGAACTGGCACGTCGTCGTGGAAGCCGCCGAAATCCAGGTGCAGCTCGGCGACGGCGGCTTCGTCGCGGCAGAGGTGGTCGGCCTGGATGCCGAAACCGACCTCGCGCTCCTGAAGATCGAGACCAGGTCCGCGCCTGCGATCGGCCTGGGCAGCTCGAGCCAGCTCCGGATCGGCGACGTCGTACTGGCGATCGGTAACCCCTATGGTCTTACGAAGTCCGTGACACAGGGCATCGTGAGCGCTACCGGCCGCGCAGCGCTGGAACTTGCAACCTTCGAGGACTTCATCCAGACGGACGCGGCGATCAATGCCGGCAACTCCGGCGGAGCCCTCGTGAATACCAACGGGGAGCTGGTCGGGATCAATACCGCCGTCCTCACCCAGGACATCGCCACGGAAGGTATCGGTTTTGCGATTCCCGTGGACCTGGTGCGCGGCGTCGTCGAGGAATTGAAGAAACACGGTCGGGTTATCCGCGGCTACCTGGGACTTTTGCCGGACGACCTGACGACCGCGGAGCGTGCGCAGATGGGCCTCGACAATGATCGCGGCATCCTGATCACCGAGGTATTCGCGGGCGGCCCGGCCGAGCGCGCCGGTCTTCGGCAGAACGACATCTTGCTGTCGATCAACGGCGAGCCGATCCTGCAGCGGCGGCAGGCATTGCTGATTGCCGCAAGGTCCAAACCCGGTGACGAGATCGAGGTACTGGCGTGGCGCGACGGTGAGCAATTCCGAACCACCGTGACGGCCTCGGAACGCCCGCGGCAGCAGCCGTAAGTATCAGTTCGGCACGCGCCGTATCGTGGCGCCCAGCTGCCTGAACTTCTCCTCGATGCGCTCGTAGCCGCGATCGACGTGATACACACGGTCGACGAGCGTCTCCCCTTCTGCAGCGAGCCCGGCCAGTACCAGGCTGGCCGAGGCCCGGAGATCGGTCGCCATGACCGGCGCCGCCGTCAGGCGGCGCACGCCGGTGCAGATCGCCGTATTTCCCTCGAGCTGGATGTCGGCGCCCATGCGCTGCAGCTCGAGCACGTGCTGGAAACGGTTTTCGAACACGGTTTCGGTGATCGT
Source organism: Gammaproteobacteria bacterium (assembly GCA_009937525.1). Taxonomy (GTDB): domain Bacteria; phylum Pseudomonadota; class Gammaproteobacteria; order Steroidobacterales; family Woeseiaceae; genus UBA1847. Next base: position 5,974 of record JAACFE010000108.1, on the reverse strand, counting down.
GCCGACGCCCTCCGCAACGGCATTGAGTGTGCAGAACTGTGCCTGCATGTCAGTCGGAAACGCCGGATAAGGAGCCGTGCGGAGATCGACCGAGCGCGGCCGCCGGCCCTGCATGTCGATCTCGATCCAGTCGTCACCGGTCGAAATCTCGGCGCCCGTCTCGGCGAGTTTGATGAGGACCGCATCGAGGGTTTCCGGTGCCGTGTCCAGCACCCTGACACGTCCGCCGGTAACGGCTGCAGCGACGAGGTAGGTCCCCGTTTCGATGCGGTCGGGCAGGACGCTGTAGTCCGTGCCGCCGAGTTCTTCGACGCCCCTGACGTGGATCGTGCTGCTGCCGGCACCCTCGATGTGAGCACCGAGGGCGATGAGGAAGTTCGCCAGGTCGATGACCTCGGGCTCGCGGGCGGCATTCTCGAGCACGGTCTCGCCATCGGCGAGTACGGCGGCCATCAACAGGTTCTCGGTGCCGGTTACGGTAACGGTATCGAAAATGATGTGGCCGCCTTTCAGGCGGTCCGCCCTGGCCTTGATGAAGCCATTCTCGACGACGACGCGGGCGCCCAGCGCCTGCAGCCCGGAAACGTGCAGATTGACCGGACGGGCGCCGATCGCGCAGCCGCCGGGCAGCGAGACATCCGCCTCGCCGAATCGCGCGACCAGCGGGCCGAGCACCAGGATCGACGCACGCATCGTCTTTACCAGCTCGTACGGCGCCGTGCGATGCGAAAGCTCCCGCGCGTCGACCTCGACATTGAGCCGGTCATCGACGGTAACCTGTGCGCCCATTGTCTGCAGCAGGGAAATCGTCGTGGTGACGTCTTTCAGGTGCGGGACGTTGCGGATCGTCACCGGCTTGTCGGTGAGCAGGGTACCGGCAAGTATGGGCAGCGCCGCGTTCTTGGCGCCCGAAATCCGCACCTGGCCCGAGAGCCTCGTGCCGCCTTCGATGAGCAGCTTGTCCAAGGCTCCCTAGGCCCCGCCCGCCTGCCGCCATTCATCGGGCGTCATCGCACGAATCGAGAGTGCGTGGATCTCGTTGCCGACGAGTGAACCGAGGCAACGATAGACGAGCTGGTGCCGGGCGAGGGCTCGTTTGCCCTCGAACTCCTCGGCTACGACGAGCGCTTCGAAATGATGGTTGTCGTCGCTTGCGACGCGGACCACGGGGCTGTCGAAGCCTTCGGCGATCAGTTTCTCTATCTCGACGGGTTCCATAGCTTCTCTTGCGGCTTACATTTCCGGGGGCGCGCAGTGTAACCGCAAATCCGCGACTATCCCAATGCGCCTGCCCGATTGTGTATGATAAACGATGCGGCTCGGCCTGAAGCGCGGGAGACCTTGGTCCGCTAAATCAAAAATAAGGCCACTCAATAAGAACAAAGATCCTATGCTTCTCAATATCGTCGAGGTTATTGGCGGCCTGGTTCTCCTCATCTGGGGTGCCGACCGTTTCGTACACGGTGCCGCGGCGACGGCGCGAAACCTCGGTGTGGCGCCCCTCCTGATCGGCCTGACGATCGTTGCGTTTGCGACCTCGGCGCCTGAAATCCTCGTCTCGATCGTCGCCGCATCGCGCGGCGAACCCGACCTCGCCGTCGGCAACGCGATCGGCTCGAATATCGCCAACATCGGCCTGGTGCTGGGTTCGATAGCGATCATCCGTCCGATCGAACTTCGGTCTGCGACGCTGCGCCGTGAGATGCCGGCGCTGCTGGCCGTCTCGTTGCTGACGGTATCCCTGTTTCTCGATACCTTTCTGTCGCGCATCGACGGCTTCGTCATGCTCACGGGTCTCGTGATCGTGATGATATGGCTCGCCCGCCTCGGCATGCGCTCCGCGGCCACGGACCCGCTGGCCGAGGACTACGCGGCGGAGATTCCGTCGCACGTGAGCACGGTGGCCGCGATCCTCTGGCTGCTTGTGGGGCTCGGCACGCTGTTGGTCGGCGCCGAGCTGCTGGTCGAGGGTGCAATAGAGATTGCCCGTGCGCTCGGGGTCAGCGAGGTGGTCATCGGGATCACGCTGGTTGCCATCGGCACCAGCCTGCCGGAACTCGCGGTGTCGCTGGTCAGCGCGATGAAAGGCGAGTACGGACTCGCGATCGGCAACATCGTCGGGTCCAACATCTTTAATCTGCTGGCGGTCATCGGCATCGCCGCCGCGATCGAACCGTCCGCGCTCGCGCCTTCGGTATTGTCGCTGCACATCTTCGTAATGGTGGCCTTCACCCTGGTGCTGTTCGCGATGACTTACGATTACGATGGCAAAAGTGATCTCTCCCGCCTCGAAGGCTTCGCGCTGTTGACGGCGTACATCGCCTACCTCGGTTACGTTTTGACACAGAATCTGTAGCCTTGCCGGGCGCCGCTTTTGGCTGCGTTCGGGCGTAAAAGGTTTAGAATAGTCTCGAGATCGAGGCTGCATCCCCAGACTGCGAGAACGCTGTGTCCGAGAATCTGAACAACGACGAGTTGATTGCGCTCGCACGTGAGGTGCTGGCCATCGAGTCCCGCGCGGTCGACGCGTTGCGTGCGCGGCTCGACGACGACTTCGCCGCTGCCTGCAAGTTGATCGACGACACGCCGGGACGCGTGGTCGTGACAGGGATGGGAAAATCGGGCCATATATCGTCCAAGATTGCCGCCACGCTCGCGAGCACCGGCACGCCGGCTTTCTTTATGCATCCCGCGGACGCCAGCCATGGTGACCTGGGAATGATTACGGCACATGACCTGGTTCTGGCTATTTCGTACTCGGGAGAGACCGAGGAAGTGGTCACGATCCTGCCGCTCGTCAAGCGTATGGGTGCAAGACTGGTCTCGATGACCGGTAATCCGACCTCGACGCTCGCGCGTATCGCCGACGTTCACCTGAACGTGGCGGTATCCGAGGAGGCATGCCCGCTGAATCTTGCGCCGACGGCCAGCACGACTGCGACCCTGGCCATGGGCGATGCCCTGGCGGTGGCGCTCCTGAAGAACCGCGGTTTCACCGCCGAGGACTTTGCGCGCTCGCACCCGAGCGGCAGCCTGGGCAAACGGCTGCTACTGCGCGTCGGCGACGTCATGCGCACGGGCGAGGACATTCCGTCCGTCCCGCCGGAAGTCAGGTTGCGCGACGGACTGATGGTGATGACGCAGAAGGGCCTCGGCATGACGGCCATCGTCGACGATGGCGGCAGGATTCTGGGCATATTCACCGACGGCGATCTGCGACGTGCTCTCGACGACGGCGCCGACGTTCACACGACGTCGATGGCCGAAATCATGCACACCAACTGCAAGACGACGAGACAGGATGTCCTTGCGGCAGAGGCCGTGCACGTTCTGGAAGAGAACAAGATAACCTCGTTGCTCGTCGCGGACGACGAGGATCGGTTGATCGGCGCACTCAACATCCATGATCTATTTCGCGCAGGCATCATGTGAACTCGGCAGCAACCCATAACAGACTCGCGGAATTGCGTCTCATCGCCTTCGACGTGGACGGCGTATTTACTGACGGACGTTTCTACCTGTCTGACGACGGGGTCGAAAGCAAGGCATTCAACACCCAGGACGGCTTCGGTATCCGCCGGCTTATCGATGCCGGCTTCGAGATCGCGGTCATCAGCGGCCGGCATTCGGCCGCGGCCGCGAAGCGCATGAAAGAACTCGGCGTGCAGCACGTGATACTTGGAACAGGCGACAAGGTCGCTGCGTTCGACGAGCTTGCATCCGGTCTCGGCATAGAGGCCTCGCAGTGTGCCTACGTTGGCGACGACGTTCCCGACATGGCGCTGCTCGACAGAGTCGGCTACTCGATCGCGGTCGCCAACGCCGTCGAGGAAGTTCGCGATGCCTGTGATTACACGACCAGGGCGGCTGGCGGTTATGGCGCCGTGCGCGAGGTCTGCGACCTGGTCCTGGCAGCACAGCCGGAGCCCGCACGTTGAGCGCCCGCAACCTGCTGCTTTTCGGGATACTGATCGCCGCTGCCATCGGTAGCTGGTACCTGTCGCGCGTCCGGGGAGACGACGACGCGGATCAGCGTAGCGTCGATCCCGTACATCGCGGTTTCTACCTCAGGTCGGCACGGATCCTGGGGACCGGGGTCAACGGCGATCTGCTCTATGAGATTCGTGCCAAGCATGCCGAGGAACAACTCGATGGCAGCATCGAATTCACGGACGTACGCTTCGATTATTCTCCCGAAACGGACGTACCGTGGACGGTCAACGCAGACACCGCCACGATACTGCCGGTCCAGCAGCGCGTGCAGTTGCGTGGGCACGTCAGGGCGACGAGCTCACAGGGTTTCTCGGACAGCGACACCGAAATCCGCACCCAGTACCTGGAACTCGATCCGCAGCGTTACGTCGCGGAAACCGATGAAAGAGTCCAGATCCGTATTGGAACACGCAGCCTCACGGCGACGGGCATGCTAGCATCACTCAACGACAATCGACTGGAGTTGAAGTCGAACGTCAGCGGGAAATTCGTGCCCTGACCCATGCGCAGAGATATTGCCGTAAGACTTGCCGCCGTTTTGTTGCTGTTGCCCGCCGCCGCGGCCGCACAAATAACCGACATGCGCCTGCCAATTTCCCTGGACGCGGATTCGACCGCCTATGACGGCAAGAACTCGATGCTCATGTTCCGCGGCCTGCGCCTGTCGCAGGGCACCATCGGCGTCGAGGCCGACGAAGGCAGGGCGAGCAATCTCGATTTCGAGGACAGCATATGGCAGTTCTCGGGGAACGTCGTCATCGACGTCGAGAACGGCCACATCGAATGTGAAACCGCAGACCTGCAGTTCACCGAACATCAGCTGACGCTCGCCACCATCATCGGCAGCCCGGCAACCTTCGAACTCAAGCGGCAGGGCAGCGACGAGACGACCTACGCCGAAGCCGGCAAGCTGCGCTACGACCTCCTGGCAGGCACGATCGAGTTTTCGGAAAATGCCGTCATTACCGAAGGCGGCAACCAGATTGCGTCGAACCACCTGATATACAACATCCTGGAACAGCGCATAAACGCGCAGGGTTCACCGGACGGCGACGGTAAGGTCCGGATTACCTACACGCCGAAAGACGACGCCGGACCCGGTGATCCGCAGGACACCGACTCGCCCGATACTGTGGACGAGCCCGAGCCAGAGCCACAGCCAGAGCCACAGCCCGAGGATGGCGGTCGATGAGTATCCTCAGCGTCAAGGATATCTCCAAGACTTACAAGCTCCGCAAAGTCGTCAAGACGCTCTCCCTGGAAATCAAGAGCGGTGAGGTAGTCGGGCTGCTGGGCCCGAACGGCGCCGGCAAGACTACCGCCTTCTACATGATTGTCGGCCTCATCCCGGCGGAAAAGGGCACGATACTACTGGATGGCCACGACCTGACCGCGCTGCCCATGCACCGGCGCGCCCGCATGGGTCTCGGTTACCTGCCGCAGGAAGCCTCGATATTTCGCAAGCTGACCGTCGAGCAGAACATCCTCGCAATCCTGGAAAACCGCAGCGATCTCGATCGTGCCGGTCGCGAGGAGGAACTCGAAAAGTTGCTCGACGAACTCCACGTCGGGCACGTACGCACGAGCCTTGGCATCAGCCTCTCCGGCGGCGAGCGGCGGCGCGTCGAGATTGCCCGCGCCCTCGCAGCAAACCCGCTGTTCGTCCTGCTCGACGAGCCGTTTGCCGGCGTCGACCCGATTTCGGTATTGGATATTCAGCGCATAATCAAACACTTATGTGCCCGCGACATCGGGGTCCTGATCACAGACCATAATGTGAGAGAAACCCTCGGAATTTGCGGGAGAGCCTATATACTCAGTGATGGCAGTCTGATCGCTTCGGGTACACCGGAAGAGATCCTCGAAAACCAGCATGTCCGGGAGGTGTATCTCGGACAGGAGTTCAAGCTCTGAGGCAATGCTAAAACCTTCGCTGCAGCTAAAACTCGGACAGACCCTCACCATGACGCCGCAATTGCAG
>JAACFE010000107.1 GCA_009937525.1 Gammaproteobacteria bacterium | reverse complement strand
CCGCCTGGCCGGGGGACCATGAATTCTGCGGCCCAGAATTATACACGGAAACCACTGGCCATACCCCCATGTCGCAATACCCGGATGCCCGATTCCTGAAGAGTGCCAACGCGCGCAGCCAGTTCGTCGAGGACTCGGGAACCGAGGTCGCCGTCGCGGGCCGCTCGAATGCGGGCAAGTCGAGCGCGATCAACGTGATCGTGAACCGGCGCCAGTTCGCCCGCACCAGCAAGACCCCGGGACGCACACAGCTGGTCAACTTCTTCGCGCTGCGCGAGGGGCAGCGACTCGTGGACCTGCCGGGCTATGGATTTGCGAAGGTGTCGGAGTCGATGCGCCGGCACTGGGGAGAACTTCTGGCCGACTATTTCGAGTCGCGGCAGAGCCTTGCGGGCCTGATACTGATCGTCGATATCCGCCGTAAACTCACTGATTTCGACCGCCGGATGATCGCGTTCGCCGAGTCCGTCGAACTGCCTGTCCACATCCTGCTGACCAAAGCGGACAAGCTCAAGAAGGGACAGGCGGCTGCGGCGGTCCTCGACGTCAGGAAGGAACTGGGCGACCGCGCAACCGTGCAGCAATTCTCCGCGCTGAAACGCCAGGGCGAGCAGGAGGCGCGCGAGGCGCTGGAGAGCTTTCTGGCAGGGCGGGACTGACCGATTCGCGCGCCGAGGCGCGCTCCTACAATGCGCGGTGACAGTGTAGGAGCGGTTCTCGAACCGCGACCCGCGCCGCACAAAAAAAAAGCCCCGGAATGACATCCGGGGCAAGAAAAAGCAACAGGCTTGGGGTTACCGTGTTGCACGCCTGTCTAGGGAGGTAAACAGGCGAGTACTTGCGCACTCTGGAAATTAGAGTGTGCCGGTAATTATTAGTTCCTTGCCGCCCGTAAATCTCTGAAAAAACAGCAATTATAGTTTAGAATGAGTCTCGACGGCGCATCCGGAGCCGGTCAGTGCGCCTCGTCCCAGTTGCTGCCAGCGCCGGCGTCGACTTTCAGGGCGACGTCCAGGTCCGCGGCGTCCTCCATGAGCGCGACGACCTTGTCGCGCACCGCGTCGACGGCGTCCGTCTCGACTTCGAACACGAGTTCGTCGTGCACCTGCATGATCATGCGTGCGACCGGTTTCGTCGACAGCAGCCAGTCCTGCACGGTGATCATTGCCCGCTTGATGATGTCTGCCGCGGTGCCCTGCATCGGCGCATTGATCGCGGTACGTTCCGCGTACTGGCGCCGGTTGACGTTGCGAGCATTGATCTCGGGCAAATAGAGCCGCCTGCCGAAGACGGTCTCAACGTAACCCTGTTCGCGCGCCGTCTCCCTGATGCCATCCATGAATGCTTTTACGCCCGGATAGCGATCGAAGTACAGGTCGATATACTCCTGCGCTTCCCCGCGCGGCACACCGAGTTGCTTGGCGAGCCCGAAGGCCGACATGCCGTACATCAGGCCGAAGTTGACGGCTTTGGCCGAGCGCCGCTGATCGTCGGTCACGTCGTCGAATTCGGTTTCGAACACTTCGGCCGCCGTCGCGCGATGGATATCCTGCTCGGCGGCGAACGCGGACTGCAGTCCCTCGTCGCCGGACAGGTGCGCCATGATGCGCAGCTCGATCTGCGAGTAATCCGCGGCGAGCAAGACGTGCCCTTTCGGCGCGACGAACGCCTGGCGGATGCGCCGACCCTCGGGCGTCCGGATCGGGATGTTCTGCAGGTTGGGATCGGTCGACGACAGGCGTCCGGTCGCCGCGACCGCCTGGTGATACGAGGTGTGCACGCGCCCCGTGCTCGCGGAAATCTGCAGCGGCAGCTTGTCTGTGTAGGTGCTCCTGAGTTTGCTTACGCCACGGTAGTCGATGATTACGCGCGGCAGCTCGTAGTCGTTGGCGAGTTCGGCAAGCACGTCCTCGGCCGTCGACGGCTGACCTTTCGGCGTCTTGCGAATGACAGGCAGCTCCTGCTGTTCGAAGAGAATCTGCTGCAGCTGCTTGGGCGAACCCAGGTTGAACGGCCCGCCGGCCAGCTCGTGCGCCTGCTTCTCGAGTTCCGCCATGCGTTCGGTGAGTTCGTGGCTCTGATCGGCAAGCATCTGCCTGTCGATGAGTACGCCGGTCTCCTCCATCGCCAGCAGTACCGGAACAAGTGGTTGTTCGATGTCCGTGTAGACGGTCTTCAGCGATTCGATCTTGCCGAGCTCGGACCAGAGCTTCTCGTGCAGCTGCAGGGTTATGTCCGCGTCTTCCGCGGCATAAGGCGCCGCCGTCTCGAGGTCGATCTGGTTGAACGTGAGCTGCTTCGCGCCCTTGCCGGCGACGTCCTCGTAGTGGATCGTCTCGCGGCCAAGGTAATGACGCGCCGTCGAGTCCATGTCGTGTCGGGTCGCTACGCTGTTCAGCACGTAGGACTCGAGCATCGAGTCGAACGCCATGCCCTCGAGGCCGATGCCGTATCGCGCCAGGATATGGGCATCGTATTTCAAGTGGTGGCCGACCTTCTTGCTCGTCGCGTCTTCGAGCCAGGGCTTCAGTTTCGCCAGCACCTCGTCACGCGGCAGCTGCTCGGGAGCGCCGGGGTAGTCGTGCGCCACCGGGACGTAGGCGGCCTTGCCAGCTTCGACGGACACCGAGATGCCCACGAGCTCCGCTTCCATGTAGTCGAGGCTCGTCGTCTCCGTGTCGAATGCGACCAGTTCTGCTGCCTCGATGGCCTCGAGCCAACGGTCGAATGCCGCCCAGCCCAGTACCGTTTCGTATTCGCCTTCGGCCTTAACATTTTCAGCCGGCGCGTCGCCGCTATCGCCATCGAGCTGGCGCAGCAACTGTCGCAGTTCGAAGCGACCATAGATCTCGCGCAGTACGTCCTCGTCGGCTCCGCCGGGCGTGAGGTCGTCGAATTCCGTCTCCAGCTCCACATCCTGCCGGATCGTCGCAAGGTCCTGCGACAGTTTCAGCTGTTCGATGTTGTCGCGCAGGCTTTCGCCCACCTTGCCCGCGATGTCGTCCGCATTCTCGATGATGTCGTCGGCGGTAGGGTACTGGTTGAGCCACTTCGCAGCCGTCTTGGCGCCGACTCGCGGTACCCCGGGGATGTTGTCCGAACTGTCGCCCACCAGCGCGAGGTAGTCGATGATCTGTTCGGGGAACACGTCGAACTTCTTCTTGACCCCGTCGCGGTCGAGCACCTGCCCCGTCATCGTGTTGACGAGCGTCACCTTGTCGCTTACGAGCTGTGCCATGTCCTTGTCGACGGTCGATACGAGGACGTTCAGTCCCTGCTCGGCGCTGCGGCGGCACAGCGTACCAATGACGTCGTCCGCCTCGACGCCTTCGACGCGCAGCAGGGGAAGGCCCATGGCCCGGACCGCGTCGATCAGCGGCTCGACCTGCTCGCGGAGGTCGTCGGGCATCGGCGGACGGTTGGCCTTGTACTCCGCGTACATGTCGTCACGGAAGGTCTTGCCGGGCGCATCGAAGACCACGGCGATATGCCCGGCCGGCTGCTCGCGGACGAGCTTGTTGATCATGTTGAGCACGCCGTGGAGCGCACCGGTCGGTTCGCCGGCCGAGTTACTCAGCTTCGGCAGCGCATGGTAGGCGCGATAGAGATACGACGAGCCGTCGATCAGGACCAGGTCGGTATCGGCCATCCGCGACTACCCGGTTCAGCGCTCGTCGTCGCCGTTTTCGTCCTCTTCCTCGTCCGCGTTTTCGGCCGGCCGCGGTGCGTCGCGTATCTCGCTGGGGTCGCCGGGCAGGTAGAGCGGACCCGACTGGCCGCAGCCGAAAACAGCAAAACAGGAAATTGCGGCAAGTAACAGGATCAGTCGTGTCATGGTGCATACCCCCGGCGGTGAACGCCCGATTATAGTGTGACCTCAGCGAGCGGCATACCGCTTCGCCACCTGCCGGTACGCTTCGCGAAACGGGATGCCCTGCTCCCGAACGAGCCGATAGGCCTCCTCCGTCGCGTAGACGCCCTCGTCGAGCCGGACTCGGCCGGGAACGAAGGCGATACCGTCGAGTACGTGAGCGAGGATGTCGACACTGTCGACGGCGAGATCGATGCCGCGGAACAGGGGACTCTTGAGGCGCTGCAGGTCGCGGTGGTAGCCCGACGGCAGCTTGGCGGTAATCATCAACGACTCGTCGAGGCAGGCCTGGGCGGTCGCCGATGAGCCGCGCAGCAATTCGAGTACGTCGGGATTGCGTTTCTGCGGCATGATCGACGAACCCGTGGTTACGTCGGCGGCAAGCGCGACGTAACCGAATTCCTGCATGTAGAAGATCAGGAGGTCGGCCGCCATGCGTCCCACATCCTGCAACAGCAATGTGATCTCGAACAGCAGGCCGCTCTCGGCTTTGCCGCGCGACAGTTGTGCTGCGGTCACGGGTGACTGTGTCGTCGCGAATCCGAGCGAGGCCGTCGTCATCTCGCGATCGAGCGGCAGGCCCGGAGTGCCGTACCCGGCCGCCGAGCCGAGCGGGTTCTTGTCCATGCGCCGTTTCGCTGCCCCGATACCATCGCGGGCGTCGGCGAAAGCCTCGTCGAAACCGCCGCACCACAGCGCAACCGAGGAGGGCATGGCCTGCTGCATGTGGGTGTAGCCCGGTAGCGGTATGTCACCCTGACGGTCCGCGAGTTTCGCTACCGACTTGCGCAGCGCATCGATGCGGGTGCAGAGATCGTCGGCTGCGTCGAGCAGGTAGAGTCGAAGTGCTGTCAGAACCTGGTCGTTGCGGGAGCGACCGAGATGCAGGCGTGCGCCGGCGTCGCCGATTGCACGGGTGAGCCCGGTCTCGAGCGCTGTGTGGACGTCCTCATCCTGCAGCGTGATGCTCCAGTCCCCGGCTTCGAAGGACGCTTCGAGTTGCTTCAGGCCGTCGCGGATGGCGCTCGCGTCCTCGTCGCCGATGAGCCCGGTCGCGGCGAGCATCTCCGCATGTGCGATCGAACCGCGGACGTCATAAGGCACGAGGCGTGCGTCCAGCACGTGATCCTCGCCGGCGGTGTAACGCAGCACACGTTCGCTGAGCGGCAGGCCCTTGTCCCAGAGGCGCGTCATGAGCCGCCGCCTGCCTGCTCGGCGGGCGTCAATGCGCCGATGTCGTTGACGACGAGCGTGCCGGTTCCTTCATTGGTAAACACTTCCAGCAGCAGGCTGTCCGGGAAGTTGTAGGAAATGACGTGCACGCGCTGCACGCCGTTCGCGAGTGCCGCGTCGATGGCGGCGGCCTTCGGCAGCATGCCATCGGCAAGCTTGCCGTCGTCGCGAAGCTTGTCGAGCTGCGTGCGATCGATGAAGCTGATCAGCGAATGCGGGTCTGACGCATCCTCCAGGACCCCCGGCGCGCCGGTCAGCAGGATGAGTTTCTCGGCGCCGAGTTCCGCGGCGATGGCCGCCGCGACGGTGTCCGCGTTGATATTGAGCAGCGTGCCGGACTCGTCACAGGACAGCGGGCTCACGACCGGCATGAGGCTGTTGTCGAGCTGTTTCCGCAGTATGTCGGCATCGACGGAGTCGATATCGCCGACGAAACCGTAGTCGACGGTCGATTCGCCTTCACGCTCGACCGGCGGCCGCTTGTGCGCGCGAATAAGCCCCGCATCCACGCCGCTGATGCCGACCGCGGGGATCTGCAGGTCGCGGCAGGCCGCCAGGACGCGCGTGTTGATCTGCCCGTTCAGCACCATCGTCGCCACGTCGAGGGAAGCGCCGTCGGTGACCCGGCGCCCGTCGACGAATGTCGTGTCGACGCCCAGTGCCGCCGCGAGCTGCGTGGACTGCGGACCGCCGCCGTGTATCAGGACGACGCGGATGCCGACCTGGTGGAGGATGCCGACCTGTTCCATGAGCGCCGTTGTCGCGGCCTTGTCGGCGAATATTTCGCCACCGGCCTTGAGGACGAAGACCTTGCCCTTGAACAGGCGTATGTAGGGCGCGGCGTGTTTGAGCGCCGAGACGACGATCGCGAGGTCACGTTTGGAAGTCATTGGCCGGCCCCGAGCATGCGGTGCAGGACGGCCATCTGCGCGAGCATGCGGTTGCGCGCTTCGTGGATCACGACGCTGCGAGGCCCGTCCAGCACGGCATCGCTGACGACGACGCCGCGGCGTACGGGCAGGCAGTGCATGAAGCGGCAGTCCTCCTTCGCGTTATCGAACCACGGCTCGTCGACGCACCAGTCGACGAGTCCGTTGCGCAGCTTCTGGTCGTTGATGCGATCACCGTAATGTCGCGTCGACGACCAGGACTTTGCATAGATGACATGCGCACCCTGCATCGCTTCGGCCCGGTCGTCCGATTCCTGCACGGATCCGCCGGCGGCCTCCGCCGCGGCGCGGGCGCGCTGCATCACGGGCTCGGGGAGCTCGAAGCCTTCGGGCCTCAGGACGGTGACGTCCATGCCGCGGCGCGCGGCCGTGTAGAGGGTCGAGGCCGGCACCGCGAGCGGCAGAGCCTTCGGATGGAAGGCCCAGCTCAGCACGAACTTGCCGCCGTTGGCCGGAACATCGAGGTCGTCCAGCGTTTTCCAGTCGGCGAGGTTCTGGCAGGGATGATTCATCGCCGACTCCATGTTGATCCACGGCGTGTCGATCAGGCTCGTCATCGCATTGAACTCCGTCTCCGCCATGTCGTGCTCGAGATTCTTGCGTTCGGCGAAGGCGCGGATACCGATTGCGTCGCCGTAGGACGCGATGACCGGGATGGCCTCGTTGATATGCTCGGCCGCGGCGCCGTCCATCACGATGCCGGGGCGGGTCTCCAGGCCATGGATGGACATGTCGGGGGAAATGACGAACGAACCGCCGCCGAGGCGGGTCATCGCGGCCTGGAACGAGGCCAGCGTCCGCAGTGAAGGGCTCAGGAACAGCAGCGACAGTACCTTGCCCTGCAGCGCATGCGGTTCCGGGTGCTTGTCGAGGCGGTCGGCGAGCTCGAGCAAAGCGCTGATTTCCTCGTTGCTGAGTTCGGCCAGGTCGTTAAAGGTCTTCATCGGGTTTCCTTGCAGGTGTCAGGTATGCACGCCCGGGATAGCGGCAAGCGCCCGGGCGAGATGGTCTACGTGTTCGTCGGTGATGACAAGCGGCGCGAGGATGCGCAGCACCTTCGGGTCCGAGCTGGTGCCGGTGAGGATGTCCTGTTCGAGCAGCGCGTTGCGCACTTCGGCAGCGGGTCGGTCGCAGACGAGGCCCAGCAGAAGGCCCCTGCCCTGGATGCGCACGACCGGGCCCGTCACGCAGCGATCGCGTATCTGCGTTTCACGCTCGCGCACGTTGCCCAGCAGTTGCTCGTCCTCGATGGCTTCGATGACCGCGATTATCGCGGCAGCCGCGAGCGGCCCACCGCCGAAGGTAGTGCCGAGATCGCCGGGACCGAAACGTCCCGCGATGTCATCGCGGCTGAGGACGGCCGCGCAGGGAACGCCTCCGCCCAGTGACTTCGCGCTCGTCAGCAGGTCGGGTTCGATACCGAGGGCCTGGACCGCAAAATAGTCCCCGCAGCGTCCCATGCCGCTCTGTACCTCGTCGGCGATCAGCAAGGCACCGTGCTGGTGGGACGCGTTGCGCAGGGTATGCAGAAACCCGGCCGACAGGTCGAACGCCCCGGCGACACCCTGGACCGGCTCGACGATAACCGCCGCGACGTCGGGCCCGATCATCGCCTCGGCCGCCGCGCAGTCATCGCGCGGAATGAAATCGACGTCGAAAGGCTTCCTCGGGAAGCCGTACCACTTGTCGGAGTTCCACGTGACGGCGCCTGCCGCAGCGGTGCGGCCGTGGAAACCGTGCGTGACCGCGAGCACCTTGTTGCGTTGCGTGACCGTGCAGGCCATGCGCAACGCGTTCTCGTTGGCTTCGGCGCCCGAATTGACGAAGAACACGCGCTCCAGCGAGTCGGGCGCGACGGACAGGAGTTTCTCCGCGGCGCCTGCGCGTACGTCGAGCGCGACCGCATTGCTCTGGAACAACAGGGTTTCCGATTGCTCCCTGATCGCGGCGACGAGCCGCGCGTGTCCGTAGCCGAGTGCCGCGACCGCGTGACCGCCGTAGAGATCGAGAATGCGCCGGCCATCGCCGGTGATGATTTCACAGCCCGACGCGTGTGCCGGCACGAACGGCAGCTGCCCGTAAACGGGGATGCCTGCATCGGAACCACCTCAGGTCCAGCCTGGCGGAATGCCTGCAAGTCCCGCCGCATCGGGCTGGCCGAACAGCCGGTTCATCCACTGCATTGCACCGCCAGCGGCGCCTTTCACCAGGTTGTCGATCGCAGACATCGCGACGACCGTATCGCCCGCAACCGCGATGCCGATCTCTGCAATGTTACTGGCCACGACATTCTTGAGCTTGGGCGAGCCGTCGACGATCCGGACGAAAGGTGTGTCCGCGTAGAGCGATTCGAACGCATCGCGCAGCTGGCTGGCATCGGCATTGCCGGTCGCCTTTGCCTGGACGGTGGCGAATATGCCTCGCGCAAAGGGGCCCGAGTGGGGAACGAAGTTGACGCTCGCTCGCGTTCCGGATGCAGCCTCCGCCAGGTTGACGATCTCGGGCGCATGCCTGTGCGCGAGTGCCTTGTAGGCATACAGGTTGCTGTGGCGCTCCGGATGATGCGTGCCCTGCTGCGGGGTGCGTCCCGAGCCCGTACTGCCGGTTATCCCGGTTACGAACAACTCCGGGCTGACCACGCCGGACCGCAGCAACGGCACCGCCGCCAGCAATATCGCTGTCGCGAAACACCCCGGGTGGGCGACATGCTGCGTGTCGGTGCCCGCAAGATGTTCCGGTACGGCACAGACGAAATCGCCGAGGAGTCCCGGCGCGCCGTGCGCCGCGCCGTATACCGCTTCGTAGGCGGCGGCGTCCCGGTAACGAAAATCCGCCGACACGTCGACGATGCGGACGTCTATGCCGCGGTCATTCGCCTGCTCGAGGACGGTCGCGATCATTGCCGCCGAGGCGCCGTGCGGCGCGGCCGAGAACAGGGCGAGCGGCGATGCGGCCGGGATCCTGTCCAGCCAGGCGTCGTGCGCTGCGAACTGCAGGTCGTCGAACGCGGAACCGAGGTGCGGGAACGTGTCCATGACGCGCCCGCCGGCCCTGCTTTCCGAGACCGCGGCGACCAGGTCGAAGACCGGGTGCGTCGCGATGAGCCGCAACAGTTCGCCACCGACGTAGCCGGTTGCACCAAGCACCGCCGCAGGCACGGACGTCATTTTCCTTCTCCCTCGAGCACGCCGGCGATGTGGTCGCCGAGCGCCACGCCGTTCGACAGCGCGTTGATCGCAGGCAGGTCGAGCCGCTCCGAGATCTGGTCGATCCCGACGGCATTGTCGGTCGCGGGACCGGATACGACCGCCGGTTCGATATCGAATTGCTCCCGGAGGATCTTCGCGCCGCCCCAGGCCGCAACCGGGTCGTTTGCGCACAGCACCACCGCCGTCAGGGCATCGCGGATGGATGCATCGGAGAGTATGGCTTCCACGCCATACGCGCCGAGCAGGCCGTCACCGAGCTCGAGCACGATGACGTCCGGCTTTT
>JAACFE010000106.1 GCA_009937525.1 Gammaproteobacteria bacterium | reverse complement strand
TTCCTGTCACAGTACTACCGCCGCGACGCCAACCAGGTGAACGACGAGGACGAGATCGTCAGCCAGTCATCGATCTACTCGGACCTCAGCCTGGACGCACGGCGCCGCGGCGAGCGTTTCGATTTTTCCACACGTCTGACGGCGGGGTATCGCAGCAACCTGCTGGACGACACGCGCCCCAGCAGCGGCAACGACCTGCGGATCTCCTACGCCTACGCGGACCTCGCCGATGCCCGGACCGGACTACGCGGCAGGATCGGCCGCCAGACCCGCAACACCGGTGGTGTGCTCGGACGTTTCGACGGCGTCAACCTGACCTACGCGCTCAGCGACCGCCTGCGATTCGAAGCCGTGGCAGGCAGGCCCGTTTACTCGACGGCAAGGGACCCCGACGACTCCCGCGTCTTCCAGGGACTCAGTACCACCTTTGCGCCATTCGAAAACAACCTGGACTTCGGGCTCTTCTATCTCGAGCAGGAGATCGACGGCCTCACCGACCGGCAGGCGGTCGGCGCCGAAGTGCGTTACTTCGGCGACACCCAGTCGCTCTGGAGCATCCTCGACTACGACACCGAGTTCGAGGAACTCGGCAGCCTGTTCCTGCAGGGCAGCTGGCGGCTGCCTGCGAACGTCACCGTCACCGGTGTCCTGGATCGCCGTCGCAGCCCGTTCCTCAGTCTCGGTAACGCGCTGGTCGGGCAGCAGCTCGAGTCCTTCGAGCAGTTGCGCATATTCTTCACCGAGGAAGAGATTCGCCGGTTCGCGCTCGACCGCTCGGCTTCCACGATGACCTATACCCTGGGTCTGTCGCGCCCGTTCTCCCCGAAACTCAGCGTGAACTTCAACGCGAGCATCTCGTCGATCGAAGCAACGCCCGAGTCGGGCGGTGTGGCGGCAACGCCCGACAGCGAATACAGCTACTACTCGGCGGATGTCGTAGCCAGCAGCCTGTTCACGGAGGGCGACGTCGGAATACTCGGCTTCCGTTACGCGGTCTCCGGCACGACCGACGTTTACTCCACGACGATCGATACACGCTTTCCGGTCGGCCGCGGCTGGCGCATCAGTCCCCGCCTGCGAGTCGATTACCGGGAGATCAACACCGACCAGAGTACGCAGTGGATCTATACGCCCGGACTGCGCGTCCAGTACCGCATGGGCCGGCACGTTCGCTTCGAGCTGCAGACCGGCAAACAGTTTTCAACGCGTGAGATGGCCAGGTCCGACCAGGACCGCGAGTCCTGGTTCGTCTACGCCGGCTACCAGCTCTTCTACTGACGGACGGCACGATGAACTTGCGGATGAGTCTAGCTGTATTGATCATCATGGCGCTGCCAGCCGCCGGCTGCGTTTCTACCAGCGTCCTCATCGAGGAGAAACTCGACATGGGCACCGGGGTAACCGTGACGCACGCCACAGCTCCGATCGTGCTTTACCGGGACAACTCGGCGTACGCCGCGCACGCGCGCGATTACGTGTACCTCGGCCCCGTTCAAATCAACCGGATGGGCGATTACTCCTACTTTCTCTGGCTGGGGATCTGGAGCACCATCAGCGATGCAGACAGGTCGTACGAGCGCGACGGCTTCGAATCGATCACGCTGTTCGCCGATGGCGAACCGCTGCAGCTCGAACTCGTGGGCTGGACGCTCGAGTCCATCGGCGTCTCCGAGCCGGTCTATGTCAAACCCGTCGCGTCCGCAGCCGACGCCTACTACCGGGTGACGATCGACCAGATCCGCCTCATCGCCAACGCCCGCGAAATCGAACTGCATGCCGGAACCGCACCCGTCAAGGTATACCTGATGTGGGACAGGCAGGGCTCGGCACACGCATCAATGCGCGAATTCGTCGATCGCGGGCTCTACGGAACGACCGCGCTCAATCGCAAGTAAGACACACCGCTGCTTTGCGGCGGCGTGCGTCATTTTTCTTCTGTAACCTGCATAATAATGTCCGATCAACGGTGCCGGCACCGCGCCTCATTCGTATACTGGCTGCCGTAATGGCATAGTTTGGTGGTCTTCGCAGCAATCGCGTCGCTGTAAAATCGGGCTGGAATCGGATGTGGGTGAGACAGACATAAAGATCTTGATCGTCGACGATCACGCGCTATTGCGGGAGGGATTGCAGTCGCTGCTTTCCGCCCAGCCCGGGATGCGCGTGGTCGGTGCCGCGGAGGATGTGCAGTCCGGAATGTCCGAAGTTGCGAGTCTGCTTCCGGACGTGGTCCTGACGGATCTGGCCATGCCGGAAACGGGCGGAGTCGATGCGATTCGGCAAGTCAAGGATTCACACCCGGAGATCAAGGTCATAGCACTGACCTTCCACAAGGAAGACAGCTATATCCACGCGGCGTTCGCCGCCGGCGCCGATGGCTACGTATTGAAAGACGACAGCCGCGACGAACTCGTGATTGCAATCAACAGCGTGCTGAGCGGAAAGAGCTACCTCAGCCCCTCGATATGCGGCCGGGTAATCGCCGGCTACCTTTCGGCGGTCAAGAAGAAGCGCCTGGAACCCTCCTGGCACGTGCTCACTCGGCGTGAGCGTCAGGTCATGAAGATGATCGCGGAAGGTCTGAAGACACGGGAGATCGCGGAGGAATTGTCGCTGAGCCCGAAGACGGTGGAGAAACACCGAACCAACATGATGAACAAGCTCGACCTTCACAACGTCTCGGCCGTCACCCTGTATGCGATCCAGAGCGGCCTTATCAACCAGTAGCAGGGTCTGGCTGCATTTCTCTATCGTCGGCAAGGCTCAGGATTCGCCGAGCAGGCTGCGGACGACCCGCAGCAACTCGTCCCGGTCGAATGGCTTGGTCAAGGTCCGGTCCGCACCTGCGCTGCTGGCCGAGGCCAGGTAGGATCGTGTCGAAATCGCATCCGGTTCGTAGGGCTCGGGGGCGGCCTTTCCGCCACCCGAGATGACGATGATCCGCGTACCGCGGTATTTCTCGCGAATCTTCCGCGCGGTCGTGATGCCGTCGATTCCCGGCATTATGACGTCTGTAATAACAAGGTCCGCACGTTCCTTATTCAGGAGATCGAGTCCCTCGTTGCCGGTCGCCGCCACGCTCACCTCGTAACCTGCCCGCTCGAGCACCTGTTGCAACGCGATCCGCACGTCCTCTTCGTCGTCGACTATCAGTATCTTTGCCATTTTTTTCCTCTCGCTCATTGATCAGGACCGTTCGTCGTGCCCGGCTGGTGGCAAAAAGATCCTGAATCGCGTGCCCTTGCCGGGCTCGCTTTCGACCACTATTTCGCCGTCATGCCGCTTCACGATTCCGTGAACGACCGACAATCCCAGTCCAGTGCCCTTCCCGACCTCCTGCGTCGTGAAGAAGGGCTCAAAAATTCGTTCCAGCGTGTCGGCGTCCATGCCTTTGCCGGTATCCCGCACCTCCAGTACGACGTGCGGTCCCGTTTCGAGATTCGGATGCCCGCCCGCCAGCTGTTCCGATACCGGAACTTCACGCAGCGACACCCATACGTGGCCGCTATCGTCGGCCAGCGCCTGGTACGCGTTATTGCAGAGGTTGACCAGGACCTGCTGTATCTGCTCGGGGACGCACCTGACCGGGCTGCACTCCGAACTGATGTCGACGCGCAGATCCAGGGTTGCCGGCAGCAGTGCCCGGATCATGGTGATCGCCTCTTCCGCGACCGGCGCAATGCTCCGGGTGACGAACCGCGGATTCGAATCCTGACGGCTGAATGTCAGGATCTGCTGGCTCAACCCCTTCGCACGACCTGCGAGCTCCTGAACGCGTGCCAGGTTTTTGGCAATCGGAGAATCCGGCGGCAGGTCTTCGAGGGCCAGGTCCAGGTAAAGCACCATGGGCTGCAGGACGTTGTTGAATTCGTGCGCAACACCGCCGGCCAGCGTGCCGAGTGACCGGAGCCGCTGATTGTGATGAGCCTGCTCCTCGAGCCGGTGGCGGTCGGCTTCGGCCTGCTCGCGCTCGGCGATCTCGTTGCGGAGGCGTTCGTTGATGCCGACGAGGTTGCGCCGCATCCTCTCCAGGTCGTCCGATAGCGCCACGATCTCGGCCAGGCGGCTATCCGGGCGCAGTTCCCTGTCGACGTCACCCGAGCTGATCGCGCGGCTGGCCGACTGCAGCCAGCGCAAAGGGCTGATGACGGTGATGCTGACGAGTCCCGCCACCAGCAGCGTCAGCAGCAGGTAGGCCGACAGCACGTAGATCAAGGTGCGCCGGATTCCGTCGAGATCCTCGTGGATCGGCGACTCGTCGTAGCCGAGCTTGAGAACCGCCGGCGCGGCGAGGCCACTGACCGGTAGCGACAGGTAGTAGACATCGTCACCGTTTTCCCCGAATGCGAAGTCCTCCCGGAACAGCGCGGCATCTTCGGCCGTCATCAGCGAACTGGTGACCGTCCGTCCGCCGATATCGACCGCCGCGTAGCGACCCTGTCCGCTGAGTATCGCGCTGTCGAGGAGCTCGACGATTCTCTGCTCGCTGGCTTCCGGCTCGAGGGTGTCGAAGCGGTCGACGAAGATCTGCGCAACGTTGCGCAGTTTGTCGATGAAGATGTCCTTCATCGTGCTCTCCACCGTGCCGCTGATCGCGTAGAACAGCGGCGGCATGAGCAACGCGTGGATCAGCAGGAGCATCATCACGAGCCGGCCGGGGATGGTGTTCAGGTGTCTTGCCATAGCAGTCTGATCGTCTTGACGCCGGTGAGTTTTTCGGCGTCGCGTTCCCACATATAGGTTATGGCGCACTCCTCGCTGCGTAATGCTTCCGATACGGCGGACAGCTCGTCGATCTCATCGAGACGTGGCGTGCCGTACTTCAGCGCCAGCGACAGATGGCGGCGCTCGTAGGACTTCTTCGACATAGCGACGACGGATTGGTAGAAAATGCCCTCGAGCTTCTCGTCGCCCCGCATCAGTATCGGTGTAAGCCGCCGCCCGTTCGCCTTGACGCTGACGCCGAGGTAGGCTTTGCGGACATCCAGTGCGCTGATGTCGTCCACGGGGCACTGGTCTCCCGTGACGAGCACGACGCTATCCGCAGATGCCGCGGTCCCCGCGAGAAGCCACGCGACACCGACGAACAGCCAGTATCGACTACGGCGGGTCACGGAAAAACGGCACTCCACTGCAGTCGCAACTCGTTAAAGTCCCGGGAGCCGGTCGGCCCCGCACCGAAGGTCGTGTTGGCAACCTCGGCTGTCAGGGCATGATGCTCCGCGACATCCCAGCGCGCGCCCAGCATGTAGCGCTCGGTGATGAAGGCCTCGAACAACGCCAGGTAGGCCGAATCGTCCTGGTCGATGCCGCCTTCTATGCGGCCGAAAACCGTCACGACGTTAGTCGCCTCGTACTCGAGCTGCGCGTAGCCGAGCAGGTAGCTGTCGTCGACGTCCTGCGTCGGCAGCTCGAGTGTATTGTCGAAGTAGACGACGCTCGCCAGCAACCGCAGCTTGTCCCGGTACCAATCGCCGAATGCGCCGAACATCGCCTGGTCGATACCGAGAGGCTCGTCCGGCAGCGGGATCGCGGCCGGCTCGACGTTGATCTCGTTCCAGCCGGCAAGCAATCCGAATTGCGTCGACGACAGAAACTCCGGCCGGTAGGCGACCCGGAGATTCAGTGACAGGCCATGGTCCGACGCCGACTCGAAGAGTTCCAGAGCCTCCAGCGCACCGTCTTCGAGGATGGGCGCGTAACCGAACGACGCCGCGAACCCGAGTGCCGACTCGTCGTTGCGCTGGTACTCCGATTCCAGCAGCAGCCCGGCGATGTGCGCGGGCGTTGCGCCACCGTCGTCCTCCCATTCCTCGAGTGCCGGGCGCGTAATCGAGGTCTGCAGAAACTGGCCGTGGTGGTATTCGCTGGTCCAGAACTTTGCGGGTGCGTGAAACCGTCCGCCCCAGATATAGGCGTCGTCACCGACGCGTAGCCCCGCCTGCAGCCTTTCAAATTCTGCCTCATCGGACGACCACAGGAACTCGCCGAGGAAGCGGAAGCGATTACCCGAAAAACCGTACAGCAGGTCGAGTGCCCCTCTGGTCGACGAGTCCTCGACCGACGGCTCCGATTCGGAAAACGTATAGAACCCGTCGACTCTCGGAAACGCCAGGAACTCGTGTTGCGATTCCGCACCCACCGGAGCGGCCGCCAGCAGCGCCAGGACTGCGGCGGCTGGTGGGCGTCTCTTCTTGCTTGCTGGCAATGTCATGCATAATCCCCAATCCGTCCATGGCCGTCAGCGGCCAGCACGCCAGGCATTCCCGTCCCTGCAGGCTGCGCGGCATTTGGCCCGGGCAGCCGGAATCGACGCGGCGCTGGGAATTGCCTGGCAGCCGCCACTGTCGCATCGGTGCGCGGCCGACGATATGGGGTGTTTACCCTAATTCCGCCGTGAATTGCTCGCCCGCCGGCCATCACGCTGCGAAGCTCCATCGCACGCCGGAGTAACGCGCGCCTGCGTTACCTGATGCAAGATCGAGCACCGCTACGCAGTCTTTTCGAGTATTGTGGCTATTGGTCGGAGCCGGTTTCTGCGATAATGTTACTAATGAAACTAATTGCTTCTTCACCATGAGAGTGGCCCCCAAAAACCCGGGCTCTGCCTTTCCGCTCGACAACTACGAACTGCTCGACCGCTACCGGCGCGAGTCCGGCCGGGTCTTCCTGACCGGTACGCAGGCGCTGGTGCGTATTCCGCTCATGCAGCGCACGATGGACCGCGCTGCCGGTCTCAATACCGCGGGATTCGTCAGCGGCTACCGGGGCTCGCCGCTCGGCGGGCTGGACCAGGAACTCTGGCGCGCGAAAGCGTTCCTCGAAGAGAACAACATCGAGTTCCTGCCGGCGGTAAACGAAGATCTCGCTGCGACAGCGGTGCTCGGCGCGCAGCAGGTGGAAACCGACCCCGAACGAGAGGTGGACGGTGTCTTCGGGCTCTGGTACGGCAAGGGTCCCGGCGTCGACCGGGCCGGCGATGCACTGAAACACGGCAACGCGTACGGCAGTTCGCCGCACGGCGGCGTGCTGGTCGTCGCGGGCGACGATCACGGCTGCGTATCGTCGTCCATGCCGCACCAGTCCGACGTTGCCTTCCTCACCTTCATGATGCCGCACGTCAATCCGGCCAACGTTGCCGAATACCTCGAGTTCGGACTCTGGGGCATCGCGCTGTCGCGCTTCTCCGGGATGTGGGTCGGCTTCAAGGCGATCTCCGAGACGGTCGAATCGGCAATGTCGGTGGAGTTGCCCCCCTACCCGCAATTCGTCACGCCGGACTTCGAGATGCCGCCCGGCGGCCTGCACTATCGCTGGCCGGACTTGCCGGGTCCGCAGATCGAAGAGCGGCTCGAAGCGAAGAAAGCCGCAACCCTCGCCTTCGCGGCGGCGAACCCGATCGATCGCAGGATCTTTGACGTCCCGGACGCACGTTTCGGCATCGTGACGACCGGCAAGGGGCACCTCGACCTGATGGAGGCGTTGCGGCTCCTCGGCGTCGATCGCGAGGAAGCGCGGCGCCTCGGCATCGATGTTTACAAGGTCGGCATGGTCTGGCCGCTCGAGCACGACGGTGCGCTGGAGTTCGTGAAGAACAAGCGCGAGGTCCTCGTCATCGAGGAGAAGCGCGGCATCATCGAGAGCCAGTTCAAGGAATACTTCTACGACCGCCCCGGCCGCAAGCCGGAGCGCATGGTCGGCAAATTCGAGGAAGACGAGAAGCCGCTGGTCCCGTGGGTCGGCGAATTATCACCGGTTGAGGTCGCAGTCATCGTGGCCCGGCGGCTCGACAAGGCATTCCGCGGACTCAACCTGACCGAGCGCGCCGACAGGATCCTCAACGAGCGCGCACCCGCGATCCGCATCGAGGGCGCGACCCGGATGCCGTATTTCTGTTCGGGCTGCCCGCACAACACATCGACCAGGCTGCCCGAGGGTTCGCATGCGCTCGCCGGCATCGGCTGTCATTTCATGGCCAGCTGGATGGACCGGGACACGGAAGGATTGATCCAGATGGGCGGCGAAGGCGTCAACTGGATCACACGCTCGATGTTCAACGGCAACCGACACATCTTCCAGAACCTCGGCGACGGCACGTTCTACCATTCCGGCTCGCTCGCGATCCGGCAGGCCGTCGCCGCCGGCACGAATATTACCTTCAAGATCCTCTACAACGACGCGGTCGCGATGACCGGCGGGCAGCCTGTCGACGGGCCGATCAGCGTGGCCGGAACCGCACAGTCGGTTCGTGCCGAGGGCATCCAGCGCATCGCGGTCGTCTCGGACGAACCTGAGCAGT
>JAACFE010000105.1 GCA_009937525.1 Gammaproteobacteria bacterium | reverse complement strand
GGTTGTAGGAGCGGTTCTCGAACCGCGATCCATTCGCGGGCCCAGGCCCGCTCCTGCAGATACATCCCGGAGGAGCGCCGGCTGTAGGAGCGGTTCTCGAACCGCGATCCATTCGCGGGCCCAGGCCCGCTCCTACAGATACATCCCGGAGGAGCGCCGGCTGTAGGAGCGGTTCTCGAACCGCGATCCATTCGCGGGCCCAGGCCCGCTCCTGCAGGCGATCTAGAAGCGGAAGCCCAGGTTTGCCGAGTAAACCCAGGGATCGATCTTCACGGTACCGAACTCGGCGCTGACTACACCATCGGACACCGTCAGATCCGACTCAATGTCGATCCAGCGAACGTCGACGTTGAGCAGCCAGCGGTCACCCAGCAAAAAGTCGCCGCCGAACTGCAGTGCGAGGCCAAACGAATCGTCCAGATCGATATCCGTGATTCCCGTGAGGTCGGTCAAAGTCTGTGTGACCTTGGTGCTGAAGAAGGTCGTGTAGTTCACGCCTGCTCCGACGTACGGCTGGAACGTGCTGTCCGGCAGGAAGTGATACTGGATCGAAAATGTCGGCGGCAGATGCTCCGTTTCTGCAACCTTTGCGCTCAGCGGATTGAAGCCTGGATCGACGTTATCGATGATGGAGGCGTTGATATCGTGTTGGAACGGCCACGAAGCGAGGATATCGAAGCCCCAGTTCGGGCTGAACATGTAGGTTCCCATCAGGGTCAGGCTGGTGCCGTCGTCGACAGTGACCGTCGTCGTCGTCGTGCCATCGTCATCAACCAGGTTGTCCGAGTCCGGCGCAACCACGCCGACGCCTGCGCGAAGTATCCAGGTTCCGGCTTCGTACGCGAGCGCGGGCGAGGCGACTAATGCCAGCAGGGTGCCCGCTACAAGGAGATATTTGCTGGATTTCATGGTGATTTCCTTTGGTCCCGGGAGGGACTGTTAAACATTGCAATGTGTTCGTGGACCCCGAGTGGGTTCACGCCCGTATCTTAGGGCGTGCGGCGCCGCTGCAAGTCAGGGGTTTGTGCAGCCGTATTGCGGCGAATACGGGTTGACGGATTTCGGCAACTAGACGAGATCGGGCGGCGTAAGACCACGCCGCTTCGGGAACCAGAACGGCTTGTCGACGACCTCCGCCCTGGCCATCACGCGCGACCAGTGCATTTCGCGCTGGTAGAAGATCTCCACCCACAGCTCCGACCCCGGGGCGCCGAGCGGCATCCTCACGGTACCGAGCGCGATGTTCTGCTTGCACACGGGCGACCAGGTGGCGGACGTGACGAAGCCGATATTCTTTCTGCCCTTCCGGTCGGCGAAGATGTAGGCGTGGTGCGCAGGCTTGTTGCCCTCGATATCGAGTTTCACGAGCCGCCATGTCGAACCGCTGCGCTTCTCTTCGGCCAGCGCCCGGCGCCCGTTGAAATTGGGTTTCTTGAAATCAACCAGCCAGTCGAGCCCGAGTTCGAGCGGTGAACGCGTCCGTCCGGTGCGCATCGTCGCGTTCGCCGGCAGGAAATCGATGTACGCCATGATGTACCCGGCTTCGATGCGGGCCTGCTCCAGCGCATCGGTGCCCATGGCGCGGATACCCGTGATCTCGCCGGCGGCGAACAGGTAATCCCAGAGCGACACGGCGTTCTCCGGGGCCGTCCATAGTTCGTAACCGAGGTCGCCCGTGAATCCGGTTCGCGACACCATCAGTTCGAAACCGTCGAAGTCGACGTGCATGAGCCCGAAGGGCTTCAGCTCGCCGAGGCCGTCGATGCCCATGCGGCTCAGCGTCGCAAACGACGTGGGTCCCTGCACGGCGAGCGCCGCCACGTCGGCGGTTTCGTCCGTGATGCTCACGTCGAGCCCGATCGCCGAATCCATCAGCCACGCGCAGTGCCGCTCCTGCGAACACAACCGGTATTCGCCCTCCCTGAGATGGAAGATGGTGCCGTCGTCGATCGTCTGTCCCTGGTCGTTGCACCAGACCGCGTAGGCCACGCGGCCCGGCCTGATCTTGCTCATGTCCCGGGTTACGAGACGGTCGATATATACCAGCGCATCCGGTCCGGTGATGCGGTACTTGGTCATCGGGGTCAGATCGAACACGGCGGTCGAATTGCGGATCGCAAAATATTCCGTGTCCGCGCAGTAAAGCGCATCGGGCACCGTATAGCCTTTCCACGTGTGCCAGGCGTTGAGCGTGTCCAGCTCCGCGAGCCGTGAATAGAACGGCGTCCGCAGCCGGCCCTGAGGTACTTCCCTCGCGCTCATGCCGCCTGCTCCCTGAGTATGCGCCTCGCCGCGTTTCGCCCGGCGGCGCCGCTGACGCCACCGCCCGGGTGCGCGCCGGCACCGCAGAGGTACAGCCCGTCGAGCGGCATCCTGTACTGCGCCGCGCCGCAGACCGGCCGCACGAACATGAACTGGTCCAGAGCGAGTTCACCATGGTGCCAGTGCCCGCCGGTGATATGGAACTCGCGCTCGATGTCCGCAGGCGTCAGCAGCTCACTCGCAGTAATGCGTGACTCCAGGCCCGGCGCGTAGCGCACGATGGTCTCGATGCAGGTCTTCGTAAACGCCTCTTTGGCGGCGTCCGTCCAGCCGCCTTCGAGCGCGTACGGCGCGTACTGCACCACGCAGGACAGCACGTGCTTGCCGGTCGGCGCCAGCGACGGGTCGCGGAAGCTCGGCAAGGTCATCTCGATGACGGGCTCCGCGGACGACTCCCCGTACTTCGCCGGGTTGAACGCGCGTTCGACATAGTGTTCGTCGGGAGCGATGACGAGGCGCTCGCCGAACTCGGCTTTCGCGAGACCGCTGATCGCCGGCAGGCCGTCTAGCGCCAGGTGCAGTTTGGCCGCGTTGCCGCGCATGCGGATGTGACTGATCCTGCGCGTAAAGCCGGTCTCGACGTGCCGGGTACCGACGAGCTCCATGATCGTGCGTTTCGGATCGGCGTTCGAGACGACGGTCGCGCTGTGGAAGCGCTCGCCGGTGGCCGTCTCGACTCCCGCGACCCGACCGTTCTCCACGACGATACGCTTCACCGGCATGGTCGTGCGAATCGTCACGCCGGCCGTGCGCGCCGCCTGCGCCAGCTCCTCCGCGATCGTCCCCATGCCACCCTGCGGTACGGCCAGCCGGCCATGGCTCGCCGCGAGACGGTACAGATAGGTCATGATCGTATTGGGTGAACGCGGTCCCAGGTGGGTCCCGAGCACGGCGTCGAAACTCACGGCACCGCGCAGCAGCGGACTTTCGAATCGCTCCGTGACTTCGTCGTGGATGTTGATACCGATCAGCCGCAGGAAGGTACGCATGTCCTCCCTGCCCAGCCTGCGCAGGTCGAACCCGAGGCGCGCGAGGGTCGCGAGGTCTTTGAATTCGCTCGTTCCAAGCCGCGGCGGTGTCGTGTTGAGGTAGGTGTTCAGCAGGTCGGCAAAGCGGGACATCTGCGTGTGGAAGCGGCGATACGACGTCACGTCGGCGCCGCCAACGCCCCTCACGTCAGCGCCAGCGTAACGGACATGTTCGCCGTCTTGCGACAGTGCAATGGTCTGCATCGCGTCGCTGGCGAGCTTCGGCGACAGGCCGAGTTCCTTGCGGACCTTCGGCTGCAGCTGGTACAGCAGGTGGGCGCAGGCAGACACCGAATAGCCGTCCGCAAACTCACGAGTAACGGCTGCACCGCCGACCTGCTCGTTCGCTTCGAGCACCAGCACCTTCTTGCCCCCCTTGGCAAGCAGGGCCGCACAGACCAGCCCGTTGTGGCCCGCTCCGATGACGATGGCGTCGTACCGGTCAGTCATCGCCGAAGTTCTCCGGCACGGTGTTCGGACGCTTCAGGTCGGCGAGAATCTCCCGCGCCGCGTTGGCGCCCGGCGCGGCCATGACGCCGCCGCCAGGATGCGTACTCGAACCGCACATGTACAGGCCGGCGACCGGCGCACGGTATTGCGCATATCCGGGGACGGGCCGGTTGAACAGCAGCTGGTCCATCGTCAGTTCGCCGTGGAAGATATTGCCCTCGGTGATGCCGATCTGTTCCTCGATATCGGCGGGCGTGCGGACCTCGTAATGGAGGATCAGCTTTTTGAAGTCCGGGCTGTAGTTCGCGATCTGGTCGATGACCGTCCGCGCGAAGGCCTCGCGCTCGGGATCGGTCCAGTCCCGCCCTTCCAGCTTGTGGGGACAATACTGGATGAAACAGCTCATGAAGTGCTTCCCGGGTGGCGCCATGGTCGGGTCCACCGTCGTCGGGATGACCATGTCGATGTAAGGGTCTTTCGACCAGGTTCCGGCTTTCCAGTCGTCGTAGGCGCGCTCCATGCGCTCCATCGAATCGATGAAATGCATGTCGCTGATGTGCAGGCTGTTGCCCTCGGGCAGCGCGGGGAACGTCGGCAGTCCGTCGAGTGCGATGTTCAGCTTCCCGGATGAACCGCGGATCTTGAAGTTCTCGACCCGCGTGTAGAAGTCCTCGTCCACATCGCTCCTGTCCATGCAGTTCAGGAACGTGCGCTTGACGTCCATGGCCGAGACGACGATGTTCGCCAGGATCTCGTCGCCGTTTTCCAGCCCGACGCCCCGCGCGTTGCCGTTCCGGACGATGATCTTGTCGACGCCCGCTTCGGTGCGAAGCTCGCCGCCGTAGGACTGGAAGGCGCCGGCGATCGCACCCGAGACCGCGCCCATGCCGCCGCGGGCGAAGCCCCAGCTGCCGACGTTGCCGTCCACGTCGCCCATGTAGTGGTGCAGCAGGACGTAGGCCGTGCCGGGCGAGTGTATGCCGAGCGCCGTGCCGATGATGCCGCTGCCCGACATCGCTGCCTTGATCACGTCCGTCTCGAAATACTCGTCGAGGTATTCGGCGACGCTCATTGTCCAGAAGCGGATCGTCTCGTAGATACGGTCCTCCCCGACCTCCAGGAACTTCCGTCCGATCTGCATCAGTCCGAGCAGGTCCTTCGGCCTGAACGACGTCGGGTCGGGCGGCGTGGACAGCAGGAAATCGCGGATGATGCGGCACTGGCGCATCGTGTCCGACCGGTAGCGCTCGTACGCGTCGGCGTCGCGGCGAGAGAACCGGGCGCGCTCCCGGTACGCCACCTCGGGATCGTGATAGGAACCGTAGTAGTCGCCGTTTTCCATGAAGGTGAGCGAACCGCCGAAAGGCGTAACCTGCAGTCCATGGCGGTGCAGTTCGAGCGCCCGAAAGATCTCCGGGCGCAGCAGGCTGCACACGTAGGAGCAGTTCGAGTAGATCCAGTCCTCGTGGAGCTTGCGGCTCACGGCCGCCCCGCCGATGTAGTCGTTCTTCTCGACGCAGACGACGTCGAGGCCGGCCTTGGCCAGGAAGGCCGCGGTCGTCAGCCCGTTGTGCCCGGCGCCGACAACGACTGCATCGTAGGTCTTCATTTATGCCTTCTCTTCACGGCCTACGGTCTCGCCAGCTCGCGCAGAATCCATTGCACGTAGTTGCTCGCCGCCTCCTCCATACCGGAAAATGGCCCCGGCGTGTAATAGCGCGAGCGCACGCCTTTCCAGTTGTTGACGATGATCGTCTTGTCGGCACTGGTGGTCACGTCCCACAGCCAGGTGAGCTCGTCGACGTCGTAGTCCACGCCCTCCACGGCGTCGTTTCGCACCAGCCAGTAGATCTCGCAACGCGAATTCCCGTGATTCACGGGCGTAAACACGTAGCAGACCACGTGATCGCTGTAAGCCAGCAGAAACGAGAACGCCCCGAAGGAAAAGTCCGATGCGCCGCCGTCGTAATTCGTAAGCTTGCCGAGCAAAGGTGCCGCCGGCCCGCCGTCGCGGCTACCCGTGAGGTATCCGTCGAACATCGCCTTGCGGCTGTAGCCGTAGCCGATCTCGCCCGGGCGCGCTTTCGTGTCCAGGAAATCGATGAAGATCTTCTTCAGGCCGCACGCCTCCATCTTCGCGAACATGTCTTCCTGCAGGCGCTCCCGTTTCGACGGATCGAGCATCAGCGTGTGCATGCGCGCGTACTCGGGATGCGCCGTCGCGCAGTGGTAGCACTCCTGGTAGTTCTCGATGCAAAGCTTCCAGTTGGCGGGTATGTCGTAGGTCTGGTTGGCGGCTACTTTCAGATTGGGGAAATCAAACAGGGCCATGGGTTCCGCCAGGTCGCGAACGGCGCCTTCGAGCGAAGGCGGCTCGTCGCAGAAGCAGATGAACATCAGGCCGTGGATCTCACCAACGGAAACCGGCCGGAGTGAATAGTCGGACTTGTCGAAATCGTCCCCCATGCTGCGGGCGGCGATGAGCTTGCCGTCCGTACCATAAGTCCAGCCGTGATACGGGCACGAGAACTTGCGTGTATTGCCCTTCTGTTCCAGGCAAACGAGCGAACCGCGGTGCCGGCACACGTTCGCGAAGGCCCTGATCGTCCCGTCGGCGCCGCGCACGATGATCGCGGAATCCCGGGCGATCTTCAGGACCTTGAAGTCACCCGGCTCGGCGAGCTCGGAGGCGTGTCCCGCGAGAAACCAGTTGCGCGAGATGATCTTCTCGAGTTCGAGTTCGTAGATAGCAGGGTCGGTGTAGAAACGCTGGTCGAGGGAATAGCCGGGCCGCTGTGCCGCAATCAATGCCGCGATCGACGGCGAATCGTGTTCGTGCATTGCTGCGCTCACAGGACAAGACCAGTCTGTTGAATGGGACCAGCGGGAAAGATATCACAGCCCATAAAGGCGACGACACGGTGGTTTCACCGGATTGCGTATCGCCTATCGAACGAGCCTGTCCTTGCGCAGGCGCCTCGCGAGCTCCTGCGCTTCGGCAAGAATGATCTCGGACGTCGTCTCCGCCAGATCCGTCCGCGATTCGACCGTGTAGATTCGCTCCTCGGTCTCGACGTCGAACATGTCGGACGTAAACTGCACGTTGACCCTGTAGTCCGTCTTTGCCGGCGTCTTCGCTTCCTCGTAGTCGTAGCGAAAGAAATCCACGAGTCCGCCGCCTTTGACCTGCGACTGAAGTTCGGTGCGCGAACCCGTTACTTCCCGCTGGGCGCCGACGAAGCTCCCGGTGACGAAAATAATCGCGTCGGACTCGAGCTCCGTCACCAGTTGGCGAACGACTTCTTCTTTGACGTCCGCCCGCGACGCGGCCCGGTGATAGCCGTTTGCATTGATGCCCATGTCGGTCAGCTCGGCCGCGAGTACTTCCTCGAACTCGCGCGCCGTGGCACCACGCTGGGCAATGGCAACGATGAGAATGTTCGAGTACGGTGCGTTCGGGATTTCTTTAGCCCGCGCGACGCGATCGACGTAGGTCTGCGAGGTCTTGCCGGCGCACGCGACGACCAGTGCCGCAATTGTCAGTATCGCCGCAATCCTTGCGTATCGCTGAGACTTCACGGCAGCTCCTCCCTTCACTCCGGATTACCCAGGGAATTATCCAGCCAGTTGCGAAACAGGCCGGCCCAGTATTCTGCCGCACGCCGCACGTCTTCCCAAGTCGCGTCGTCCTTGTCGGCCGAGATATCGGTGGACTTGTCACCGGCGCGCGCCAGCACCTGGCCCGATACCGAGTCGCTCATCTCCATCAGGAACGTGAGTTGCCCGTGGGCCACCACGTCGCGCAGGCGGCCGCTCGGGTCGAACGTGGCGCCGCCGCTGGTCATTTTCATGTCGATGACCTGGCCGCTGACCTTGAGGACCCCGGGGCCCGGTTCGGACACGACCTCGTAGTCGTCGCCGATCGCGCCAGCGAATGCATCGCGGAAGTAACCGCGAATGCGGTCGATATCGGCAGGATCGGGGGAATCCTCGCCTTCCGGGTAATAGATTTCCAGCCCGCCACTCATGAGTTTCGTGTACTGGCTGAAGTCCGCCTCCTGGTTGACGTAGGCGTATTCGACAGCCGTATTCGGCACGCGGTGGAACGAACCGGTCACGATCGTTTTTGTGCAGGCGCACAAACAAAGCGAGGCTGCGGCGAGCAGCACGAGATTCTTGCTGCGTGAGGAAGCGTTCGTACCCATGATCGGGACCCCTTATAGCAGAATGAGCGCCACACATATACGACTACCGGCCGGGGCGGTTGCAGTGGAGCGCCGCGAGATGCATGATTTTGGGGTCGGGGCCACCCGACGACCGCCGGGTCCTGAAAATTTGAACAAGACGCGACCCGCTGGTGCCTTTTCATAGTCCAGGGAGGCGCGGCGCCACGAGCGCGGCCTGCCTTCCGGACTGCGCTACCGCAGGAATAAGTTCATGGCCCGATTCTGTTTCCCGCCCGCAACGATCTTGCGAACGGTGATGTTGACCGCTGTTGCGGCATTCCCCGCCGCCTGCGGCAAGCCGGAACCACCGACTCTGCCGCCGATGGAAGTTGCCGTGATGGAGGTTGAAGCTCGCGACATCCCTATTCACCTGGATATGATCGGCCA
>JAACFE010000104.1 GCA_009937525.1 Gammaproteobacteria bacterium | reverse complement strand
TACCGATCACCGAGCAGCGCGAGCAGGAAAAGGAAGGCAAGAATACATCTCACCTGCTCAGCTACATGGAGATGCAGCTGGACGTGCCGCTGCGAAAATTCATCAGGGCGCGGCCCGTTCAGAACTGTTTCGCTGGTGTAACGGTCGTGCATCGCTCCGGCATCTTCGGCCGGTCCGACTTGCTCGGCGACGTGTCCGGCGGCTCCGACTGGATCACCTTGCATCTCGAGTGCGCGAGGCTCTGAATTGCCCGGCGCGACGGCGACGCTCAGGCTGATTGCAGGGATCGCCCTGTTCGCACAACTGTGTGCCTGCGCGTCCGTCGAGACCTTGCCGGACGACTACGAGGTACCGTCGCCGCTGCCGCGTTCCTACCTGGAGCAGTTCTGCTACCGGCCTTCTCCTGTAGAGAACGAGATGGTCCTCATCAAGGAGAAGAGATCCTACCGGGTGTTCGAGGGCAGCATCAGCGCAGGTCTCGATGGTGCGGACGACGATTCACGCATTACCTTCGAGTTCTATGAGCCCTCGGACGACTCGCCGTCTCCGGTCGTCCTGCTGCTACCGATTCTCAACGGGCAGAAACACCTGATGCGGCCGTTTGCGACAAAGTTCGCAAGGAATGGCTACGCCGCCGTGATCATCGACACGGTGCAGCGCAGGACCCTGCTGGACGACCTGGGCGATCCGGAGCCGGCTATCCGTCTCACCATCCAGCGCCACCGGCGCGTAATCGACTGGGTCGAAACCCGGCCTGATCTGGATGCCTCGAGGCTCGCCGTTTTCGGCGCCAGTCTCGGCGGCTTCAACGCACTTTACCTGGCCGCGATCGATCCCCGCGTGAAGGCGGTGTCGCCTGCGCTCGTCGGCGGAAGCTTGCCTTACGTGCTGGTGACGTCCGATGAGCGCCGGATCGTCGAAGCAACGGACGCCGTGAAAAACCAGCTTTCCATGGACGACGATCAGCTAATGGACTACCTGACAGAAAAGATCGAAACGGACGTCCTGGCCGTAGCGCCCCACGTCAACGCCGACCGGGTATTGATGGTGCTGACGAAGTACGACACGACAGTGCCCTACGACAGCCAGCTCAGACTGCGCGATGCCATGGGCAATCCGGAGGCCATCACGCTGCCCACCAGCCACAACATGGCGGCCGCCTACCTCTTCTACTTGCGCTCACGGGTACTGAAGTTCTTCGACCGCAAGCTGTCAGAGGAGAGCGATCACGGGACAGCCGTCATCCCGGACAATTTGTGCGGCGAGACCTGAGACGGAGAAGTCAGCCCAACGCCTGATCGAGATCGGCGATCAGGTCGTCGAGTGCTTCGATGCCGACGGACAGGCGGATCAGCTGATCGCTGATGCCGAGCTTGGCACGTTCTTCCTCGGGAACCGACGCATGCGTCATGATCGCCGGGTGGTCGACCAGGCTCTCGACGCCGCCGAGGCTTTCTGCCAGCGAGAACACCTCGCAGCGCTCCAGGAATCGCCGCGCATCGGCAAGCTGGCCCTTGATGAAAAAGGTCACGATGCCGCCGAAACCGGGCATCTGCTTCTTCGCGAGTTCGTGCTGCGGATGCGAGTCGAGGCCAGGATAGAGCGCGCGTTCCACGCGCGAGTCCTGCTCGAGCCACTCTGCAATTGCCATGGCGCTTTTGCAATGGCGCTCCATGCGCACGTCGAGGGTCTTCAGGCCGCGCAACGCGAGGAAACTGTCGAACGGACCCGCTACCGCGCCGATCGAATTCTGCAGGTAGGCCAGCCGCTCCGCGAGCCCGCTATCGGCCGTCGCGAGAATGCCGCCCACCATGTCGGAGTGCCCGTTCAGGAACTTCGTCGCCGAATGCATGACGATGTCGCAACCGAGCTCGAGCGGCCTCTGCAAATACGGTGTAGCGAAGGTATTGTCGCAGACCACGAGGATGTCGCGATCCTTCACCGCGGCCACAACGGCCTCGAGGTCGACGAGCTTCAGCAGCGGGTTGCTCGGGCTCTCGATCCAGATCATGCGCGTGTTTTCGCGGAGGGCATCCGCAACCTGGCTCGCGTCACTCATGTCGACGTAAGTGAACTCGATTCCGGAACTGCGTTCGCGCACGCCGGAGAAGAGCCGGCGCGTGCCGCCGTAAAGGTCGTCCATGGCGATGACGTGACTGCCGCTGTCGATGAGTTCGAGTGCTGTCGCGGTAGCCGCCATCCCCGACGCAAACGCAAAGCCGTGCTTGCCCGACTCCAGGTCGGCGATGCAGCGCTCGTAAGCCATGCGCGTCGGATTCTGCGTACGTGAGTACTCGTAGCCCTTGTGCACGCCCGGACTCTCCTGCACGTAGGTGGACGTGGCATAGATCGGCGGCATGATCGCGCCGGTCGTCGGATCGGGTTCCTGCCCCGCATGGATCGCGCGCGTCGCGAAAGCGCGTTTCTTGTCGTCGTTGCTCATAAGCGAATGATCTCAGATCTGCCGGCGCAGGTAATTGAGGACGTCAGAACGGGTGATCAGGCCCATAAATTCATTGCCGTCCATGATGGCCGCGTAGGGCTGCACGTGCAGCATCGCCACCAGGTTATTCACGCTGGTCGTCTTGTCGAGCTTGATGAATGCGGACTCCATCGCCTCGGCAACGGGCACATTCATGAGTTCCGGCTTGCCGAAGACGTGCTGGATGATCGCATCTTCGGTGATGACGCCGACCAGCCTGCCCTCGTCCATGACGGGTAGTTGCGAGAATCCGGCATTGCGCAGCCGGTTGTGCGCGGTGGTGACTACGTCCGTCGGCCCGACCGTGATCGTCGCGTGCTCACTGTGGGGCCGCCCGATCAGGTCACGCAGGTCGCCGTGCTGTTCGCGGGTGATGAAGCCCTGGTCCTCCATCCAGAAATCATTGAACAGCTTGGAGAGATACTTGTTGCCGGTATCGCAGGCGAAGGTGACGACCGTTTTTGCTTCGGTCTGCTCGCGGCAGTACTTCAGCGCCGCGGCGAGCAAGGTCCCGGACGAGGAACCGGCAAGTACGCCCTCTCGTCTCAGGAGTTCGCGTGCCGTGGCAAACGATTCCGCGTCGCTGATCGAGTAGGCCTTCGTTACCTGGGAGAAGTCCGCGATAGAGGGAATGAAGTCTTCACCGATGCCTTCGACCAGCCAGCTGCCGTGCTCGCCGAGTTCGCCCTTGTTGATGTAGTCGGCCAGTACGGAGCCGACAGGGTCGGCGAGTATCAGTTCGACATTCGGCGCGTGCTCCGCAAAATACTTGCTCAGGCCCGCCACCGTGCCACTCGAGCCCACGCCCAGGACAATCGCATCGACCTCGCCGTTGGTCTGCTCGAAGATCTCGGGCGCCGTGGTCTGTTCGTGCGCCAGCGAGTTGTCGGGGTTACCGAACTGGTTGATGAAATAGGCGCCCTGCTCTTCGGCGATGCGCTTGCCTACGTCCTGGTAGTACTCCGGGTGACCCTTGCCGACGTCGGACCGGGTCAGGATCACTTCGGCGCCCATCGCGCGCAGGTTGAAGATCTTCTCCTGGCTCATCTTGTCCGGCAGCACGAGAATTAGCTTGTAACCTTTCTGCGCCGCGACCAGCGCGAGGCCGATGCCTGTATTGCCGGCCGTCGCCTCGACCAGCGTGTCGCCGGGCGAGATGTCGCCACGCTTTTCGGCCTCTTCGATCATCGCAATACCGATGCGGTCCTTGATCGAGCCGCCGGGATTCGCGAGTTCGAGCTTGAGCAACAAACGGCACGGTCCGGTGTCGAATTTCGAGACTTCGAGCATCGGTGTGCTGCCAACCATGTCGAGGATGTTTGAATAGATGGTCATAATCGTATAGTTACGATGGAAACTGGCAGCGAGTGTACGCGAAGCCGGGCCGCAACCACAGTCTCGCACCCGACAGGCATGAACAACCTCACGACAATCAAGGCTGTCCTCGAAGACGCCACGTGCCGCCTCGATGCATCGAGCGACTCGGCGCGACTCGATGCCGAGCTGCTGCTGGCGCGCACGATCGATATGCCGCGCAGTTACCTGTTTGCGCATCCCGAAGAGCCACTCGATGAGACGACCGTCAGTCGTTTCAGGGAAGCACTGGACAGGCGCCTCGCCGGAGAGCCGATGGCCTATATTTCCGGTACCCGCGAGTTCTGGTCGCTGGAACTCATGGTTACGCCGGCCACGCTGGTGCCCCGGCCAGAGACCGAATTACTCGTCGACCTTGCGCTGCGCGAGATTCCCCGGCGTGCCGAATGGCGCATTCTCGATCTCGGTACCGGGAGCGGTGCGATCGCCATCGCGATCGCGAAGGAGCGACCGCTGTCGAGCGTCACGGCAACCGATGTCAGTGCGGAAGCGCTCGAGGTCGCGCGGGAGAACGCCAGGCAGCTGGACGTCCCCAACGTCGAATTCATCGCCGGTGACTGGACGGGACCCGTCTGCGGACGGACTTTCAACATGATCGTTTCCAATCCCCCGTACGTCCGCTCGGACGACGCCGCGCTGGACGCGCTGCATTGCGAACCGCGCTCGGCCCTGTGTGCCGGTGCGGATGGCCTGGACGCGATCCGGATTCTCGCGCGGGATTGTGGCGCACTGCTCGAACCGGGCGGCGCGTTGCTGATCGAGCACGGCGCGGAGCAGCGCGAAAGCGTCGCTGCCGTGCTCCGCGAACACGGCTGGTCTGACGTCGCCTGTCATGCCGACTACGCCGGGCTGCCGCGCATCACCGTCGCCCGGAGAGACTGACGCCATGCAGCCGCGGCGGCTTTGTGATACAAAGCGCCGCACGTTCAGACTTGCGAGGCATCATGATCACGATCAAGACCAACCACGGCGACATCAAGGTCGAATTGTTCGACGACAAGGCGCCGATTACCTGCGAGAACTTCCGCCAGTACGTCGCGGACGGCTTCTTCAACGACACGATCTTTCATCGCGTCATTCCGAATTTCATGATCCAGGGTGGCGGCATGGAAGCCGACATGTCGCAGAAGACCACGCGCGCGCCCATCAAGAACGAGGCCGACAACGGCGAGAGCAACCGTCGCGGCACCCTCGCGATGGCGCGCACGATGGACATCAACAGCGCGACCGCTCAGTTCTTCATCAACCTGCGTGACAACGATTTTCTCGATCACGGCACGCGCGATTTCGGCTATGCCGTATTCGGCGAAGTCGTGGACAGCATGGACGTCGTCGACGCGATCGCGGCGGTACCCACCGGCAACAAGTCCGGGCACCAGGACGTGCCGGTCGAAACGGTAACGATCGTCGAAGTCACAGACGAATAGGATCGTGTCCCCGCCCAACGTGCATCGCGACGCGCGCCACATGGCGCTGGCGCAGGTCGGCGCGCAGGGTCAGGAAAGAATCGCGGCGGCAAGCGCGCTCGTTGTCGGCGTCGGCGGACTCGGCTGCGCGGCGGCGACCTATCTTGCATCCGCGGGCGTCGGCGAACTCATCCTCGCCGACTTCGATACCGTGGACGCGACCAATCTCGGCCGGCAGGTGCTGTTCGGCCCCGGCGACATCGGCGAGCCCAAAGCGGCAGTGGCGGCCGACAGGCTGAGCCTGCAGAACCCCGGGATCCGCATCCGGCCGTTGACGGACCGGCTGGACGACAAGGCATTGCGGGAACCCGTGGCGAAAGCTGCCGTGGTCCTCGACTGCACGGACAATTTCGCGACGCGCTTCCAGGTCAACGACGCCTGTGTCGACGCGCGGCGCTGCCTCGTCTCCGGCTCGGCCATCCGCTTCGAGGGCCAGTTGGCGGTATTCGGCCCCGACTATACCGGGTCACCCTGCTACCGCTGCCTGTACAGCGAAGCCGACGAGTCGCTCCTGGACTGTGCGGGCAACGGTGTGTTCGCACCGGTCCCCGGCGTGATCGGCACGATGATGGCGGTGGAGGCGCTCAAATTCCTGGCCGGGCTCGACTCGCCGCGCGGCACCTTGCGCCTGTACGAGGCCGACAGCGGCAGCTTCCGGTCGGTGACGATTCCCAAGCGGCCGGACTGCCCGGCCTGCGGCCAGATTCGGCCTCGATAATATACGTGCCCGCGAAGGCCGCTTCATTCAGGCGGCGTCGGCCGCCGACGGGTTGTAACCGAGTATCGGCGACAGCCACTTCTCTGCTTCGGCCACCGTCATGCCCTTGCGGGCTGCGTAAGATTCGAGCTGGTCGCGGTCGATCTTGCCAACCGAAAAGTACCGTGCGTCGGGATGCGAGAAATAGAAGCCGCTGACGGCAGCCGTCGGGTACATCGCGTAGGAGTCGGTCAGGCGGAGTTCGATGTTTTTCTCCACGTCCAGCAGGGACCAGAGCTTCCCCTTCTCGGTGTGATCCGGACAGGCAGGATAGCCCGGCGCCGGGCGTATGCCGCGGTAACGCTCCCGGATTAGGTCGTCGTTGTCGAGACGCTCGTCCGGCGCGTACGCCCAGTGTTCGACGCGCACGCGCTCGTGCAGGTATTCGGCCAGCGCCTCCGCGAGACGATCGGCGAGCGCCTTCAGAAGGATAGCGCTGTAGTCGTCGTGCGCTTTTTCGAAGTGCGCGACTCGTTCATCGATACCGACACCGGCTGTAACCGCGAATGCGCCGATAAAGTCGTCGACACCGGAGCCCTCCGGCGCCACGTAATCGGCGAGACAGTTCTGCGGCTGGCCGTCGGGTTTCGCGCGCTGCTGACGCAGGTGACACAGGCGTTCGAGCGTTTTCTTGCGTTCCTCATCCGCATACAGCAGCAGGTCGTCGTGATCGACGCTGTTGGCGGCGAACAGACCCAGTACGGCGCGTGCCTGCAGCCACTCCTCGCGCACGATCTTTTCGAGCATTGCGCGAGCATCCTCGTAGAGCGCGGTCGCCGCCTCGCCGACCGTCTCATCACTGAGGATCGCGGGGTACTTGCCGTGAAATTCCCAGGCGTTGAAGAACGGCATCCAGTCGATGTAGTCGACGAGCGCCGCGAGGTCAATGCGATCGTACACACGGATTCCCGTAGACGCAGGCCGCGGCGGCGCATACTGCTGCCAGTCGATCGCATGCCGGCGATTGCGCGCTTCCTCGAGCGATAGCTGCGGAGCCAGGCGGGACTTGCCGGCATGCTGTTCACGGCGGCGGGCGTTGTCGCGCCGCGTCTTCTCGATGAGTGCCGCTCGAGTGTCGGGCTCGGCGAGCGCCTGCGCCACGCCGACGGAACGCGATGCATCCTTCACGTAGATGACCGGGCCGTCGTATTGCGGCTCGATCTTCACGGCCGTGTGCGCCGGAGACGTCGTCGCGCCGCCGATCAGCAGCGGTAACTCGAAATTTTGGCGCTTCATCTCCGACGCCACGTGAACCATTTCGTCGAGTGACGGCGTGATGAGTCCGGACAGCCCTATCATCTGCGCCTTCTCGCGCCGCGCCGCCTCGAGGATCTTCTCGCAGCTGACCATCACGCCGAGATCCACGACCTCGAAGTTATTGCATTGCAGTACGACGCCCACGATGTTCTTGCCGATGTCGTGCACATCGCCCTTGACGGTCGCGAGCACGATCTTGCCGTTCGAGCTGGCCCCGCCGTCCTGCTCGGCTTCGATAAACGGCACCAGGTGTCCGACCGCTTTCTTCATGACGCGTGCCGACTTCACGACCTGCGGCAGGAACATCTTGCCCTCTCCGAACAGGTCACCGACGACGTTCATGCCGGCCATCAGCGGCCCCTCGATGACGGACAGCGGCCGGTTTGCAGCGAGACGCGCCTCTTCCGTGTCTTCGACCACGAATTCATCGATGCCGTTGACCAGCGCGTGTTCCAGCCTTTTCCCGACGGGCGCATCGCGCCAGGCCAGGTCCTTCGCCTTCGCGCTCCTGCCGGACGCCTGGTCCTTGTACTTCTCTGCGATCTCGAGCAGCCGTTCGGTCGCGTCTTCGCGCCGATTAAGTACAGCGTCTTCGACCGCATCGCGAAGGTCCGCGGGCAGGTCTTCGTAAATCGCGAGCTGACCGGCATTGACGATACCCATATCCATTCCCGCATGGATCGCGTGATAAAGGAACACGGAGTGAATCGCCTCGCGCACCACGTTGTTGCCACGGAACGAAAACGACACGTTGCTGACGCCGCCGGAGACCATCGCATGCGGCAGCTCTTCCTTGATCCTGCGCGTCGCCTCGATGAACGCGACACCGTAAGCCGAGTGTTCCTCGATGCCGGTGGCGATCGCAAA
This sequence comes from Gammaproteobacteria bacterium, assembly GCA_009937525.1. Lineage (GTDB taxonomy): Bacteria > Pseudomonadota > Gammaproteobacteria > Steroidobacterales > Woeseiaceae > UBA1847. Next base: position 311 of record JAACFE010000104.1, on the reverse strand, counting down.
GATGTTGGGATCGAAGATGATGTCCGCGGGATCGAAGCCCAGGGTCCGCGTGAGTATGTCGTAGGAACGTTTGCAGATGGCGACCTTGCGCTCAATCGAATCCGCCTGCCCCTGTTCGTCGAACGCCATGACGATCACGGCGGCACCGTAATCCCGCACGAGCTTCGCCTGCTCGATAAAGCTGTCTTCGCCTTCCTTGAGGCTGATCGAATTTACGACGGCCTTGCCCTGCACGCAGCGCAGTCCCGCCTCGATCACCGACCATTTCGAGGAATCGATCATGATCGGCAGCCTCGACACGTCGGGCTCGG
>JAACFE010000103.1 GCA_009937525.1 Gammaproteobacteria bacterium | reverse complement strand
ATATTCACTTAACTATCAGTACTTTTAATGCTAGTCTTGACGTCGTTGGTCAACAGCTGGTTGAGTTGGCCAACGACCACGGCGGACGTGACAACGTGTCTGTAATGCTGGCGCAGGTGCTTGGGCCGTTTGCGGCCAGGAAGAACCTGTTGGTCAAGATCGCAGACTTGTTCCGCTAATGTTGGGGTTGCAGGGTAATCTGGAGATTGCAGTCAAAGGCGAGCGACAGGGCCACCTCCGTGGCTTGCGATTCTCTATGTACTTCACTCCCTGCGTGTTTCGGTCTCACTGAGGACGGCGAGAAATCATGGCACGTTTAATTCTAAGCCTGGACAACCAGGTTCTGGCTGAATACAACATGACCAAGGAGCGCTACACGGTAGGCCGTCTCCCGGATAATGACGTGCGTATCGATAATCCGGCGGTCAGTGGACACCACTCCCTGATCATCAACATCCTGAATGATTCCTTCCTCGAGGACCTGAACAGCACCAACGGCACCTACGTGAACGGCAAGCTGATCAAGAAGCATGCATTGCAGCACGGTGACGTCATTACCATCGGCCATCACCAGTTGCGTTTCACGGACCAGGAAGTACCGGAGGCCGAGCAGGACGAATTCGAGAAGACGATGGTCATCCCGAGCGGCCAGCAGAGTGCCGAGCAGCTCGCGAAAGCCGAACGGGCGGCCGATGCCGCCGCAGCCGCAGCCGCAGTCGATATTCAGTCAGAGGCAGCCGCCGCTGTCCGGCTCGACCCGGAGGAGGCCGCTGCACTGACCGAAGCGCCGCCGCCTCCCAGGCACACCGAGACCGTCGCGCAAACGGAAACTGCAGCGCCGGTATCGCATACTGAAACTGCAGCACCCGTATCGCACACGGCGACCGCTGCGGGGATCGACCTGTCGCATGTGCCGAATGCGCTGCCGCTTGCCAGGCTGCAGGTACTCAGCGGTGCGTTTGCAGGACGCGAACTCGAGCTCACCAAGGCACTGACCACGCTCGGGCGTCCCGGCGTCCAGGTTGCAGCGATTACCCGCCGCGCCGAGGGCTACTACATCGTGCATGTCGAATCCGGCAAGGAAGGCGACTACCCGCTCGTCAACGGCCAGCCGATCGGCGCACAGGCCCGCAAGCTGTCCGACAACGACGTCGTCCAGCTGGCCGGGGTCAAGATGGGATTCTTTGCCAGCTGACCATCGGTTTCCTGTAGGAGCGGTTCTGGAACCGCGATCGCGCGCCGTGGCGCGCTCCCGCAGATACGACTGCAGCTACGGCACGATTTCGCTGTCCTCGCGATTCATGACGCCGCATACCAATTCGTAAGGGATAGCATCCGCCCACGGCGCGACCTCTTCGACGGGGAGATCGTCGCCCCATAGCGTTGCGATATCGCCTACCTGGTCCGTTGCCGCTTCCCCGAGGTCGACAGCAACCATGTCCATCGATACGATGCCGATCAGCGGCACGCGCCGGCCGTTGAGCAGCACCGGGGTGCCGCAACGAAAATGGCGCGTATAGCCATCGCCATAACCGGCTGCCACGATCCCGAGCGTCGTGTCCTTGTCGCTGATGTAGGCCCCCTTGTAGCCGACACGGGCACCGGCACTCAGTGGTTTGACCGCTATCAGACGGGCCTCGAATTGCATCACGGGCTTGAGGCCGAGTTCCGTACCGGTCCTGTCCGCAAACGGTGAAATGCCGTACAGGGCGATGCCCGGCCGGATCCAGAAGTCACCACCGAACCCCAGGTGAGCGCGTGCGTCGATAACCTGCGGCCAGCCGAGCGACGCGGGGGAATTGGCGATGCTGACAGCGCCCGGGAAGTCACGCGTTACCGGCTTGAAAGCCTCGAGCTGGCTCTCGGTCGCGACGTTGTCGAGTTCGTCCGCGCTGGCGAAATGCGTCATCAAGCGCAACTCGCGCACGGCCCCGGCCGCCTCGAGGCGCGGCAGCAGCTGCGGTGCCGCCTCGGGCGGAAAACCGAGGCGGTTCATGCCGGTATCGAATTTCAGCCAGACCGTGCCACCGTTTCCCTTGGCGCGCTCCAGCATCTTCACCTGCTCGATGTCGTGCACGACCAGCTCGAAGTTTTCCGAGAAAGCGATCGGGAGTTCCTCGTCGGTGGCGATCCCCGCCAGGAGCACGATGGGTTTGTCGATACCGGATTGTCGCAGCAACTGCGCCTCGGGCAGGCGAGCAACGGCAAAGGCGTCAGCCGCTTCCAGGTGCTGTGCCACGGCGACCATACCGTGGCCATAGGCATTGGCCTTGATCACCGCCATGATGCGCGCATCCGGCGCCGCGCTGCGAAGAACCTCGAGATTGTGTTCAAGCGCGCCGAGCCGGATCAGGGCTCGAGCCCCGAAGGTCACGGATACGCCTCCTCGGCGTACGTGTCCGGGACCCAGTTTTCGAACTTCGTGTAGCGGCCGACAAAAGTCAGCGGAAAGTCGCCAATCGGACCGTTTCGCTGCTTGGCGATGGAGATATCAGCGATTCCCTTGCGCGGTGTGTCCTGATTGTAGACCTCTTCGCGGAAGATGAAGATGATCACGTCCGCGTCCTGCTCGATGGCGCCGGACTCGCGGAGATCGGACATCACGGGGCGCTTGTCGGTACGCTGCTCGACGCTGCGATTAAGCTGCGACAGCGCGATGATGGGCAGCTCGAGTTCCTTGGCGAGACCTTTCAGCGCGCGTGATATCTCGGAGATCTCGGTTGCACGATTCTCCTTGTTGCCGGGTACCTGCATGAGCTGCAGGTAGTCCACCACGATCAGGCCGAGCCCGTGCTCACGCTGCAGGCGCCTCGCACGTGCACGAATCTCGGTCGGTGACAGTCCCGGAGTGTCGTCGATGAACAGCGGTGCATCCGACATGAGCTGGACGGCGGTGTTTATGCGCGACCAGTCCTCGTCGGGGAAGCGCCCTGTACGAAGATGCGACTGGTCGACACGACCCAGCGATGAAATCATGCGAAAGGCGAGCTGCTGCGCCGGCATCTCCATGGAAAAGATCGCGGTCGGGACCTTGGAGCCGATTGCCGCATTCTCGGCAACATTCACCGCAAGCGTCGTCTTACCCATCGACGGCCGTCCGGCGATGATCACGAGGTCTCCCGCCTGGAGGCCCGCCGTCAGCTTGTCGAATTCGGCGTAGCCGGTGGAGATGCCGGTAATGTCGCCGTCGGACTGGTGCAGGACGTCGATGCGGTCCACAGCGTCCGGCAAAATCTGCTTGAGCGACCTGAATCCGGCGCGGCCACGGGCTCCGCGTTCTGCGATCTCGAAGACCAGCCGTTCCGCCTCGTCCACGAGTTCCGTTGCCGAACGGCCGTCGGTCGCAAACGCACTGCCGGTAATCTGGTTGCCGACATGAATCAGCGCACGCTCGACCGCGCGGTCGCGAAGGATTTTGGCATAAGCCCTGGCGTTGGCGGCACCGGGGGTCTCGTTAGCGAGCGTCGCGAGGTACTCCAGGCCGCCGGCCGCTTCCAGTTCGCCGCGCTTGTCGAGGTATTCGGAAAGGGTGACGACGTCGCAAGGATTACCTGCCTCGACCAGGCTGGCAATCGCCGCATAAATGAGCTGATGGTCCTTGCGGTAGAAGTCCTCCGCCACAACGACATCAGCGATCTTGTCCCAGGCCTGAGAATCGAGCATAAGGCCGCCAATCAGCGATTGCTCGGCCTCGATGGAATTGGGTGGCACCTTGATGCGCTGCTCGGCGGCAGCCGTGCCGATACCCTCTTCCAATGCCCTTACCATCTGACCCCCCGGGTCTGTGGAATACCTCCGATCAAAGGTACCACATCATCGGAGTCGCGGACGCGGCTACTCCGCCTCGACGACCCGCACGCTGACATCGACGTCCACTTCAGGGTGCAGGTGCACGCCGATGGTGAACTCGCCCATTTCCTGGATAGGCCCCTCGGGCATGCGAATCTCGCTGCGCTCGACCTCCACCTGGACTTTGTCGAAGGCGTCCGCGATATCGATCGGACCGACCGAGCCGAACAGCTTCCCTTCCGGGCCCACGTTGGCAGGAATCACCAGCTCCATGCCTTCGATCGTGCCGGCGCGAGCCTTCGCCGCCGCCAGCTCCTCGGCCGCCAGCTTCTCGAGATCCGCGCGACGCGCCTCGATCTCCTTCATATTCTCCGGCGTGGCCAGGGCGGCCTTGCCCTGCGGCAGCAGGTAATTGCGGCCATAGCCCGGCTTGACCTTTACCAGGTCACCGATACTGCCCAGATTTTCCACGTTCTCTAACAGAATGACGTTCATTTCCTAAGCCTCGTCCTCCAATTCATTGCCTACCGTGCCGCCGCCCTGCGTCGCAGGCCGAACCAGGCATCGATGTAGCCCAGTACTGCCAGCCCGATGACGATCACTGCACTCAACGGCAGCATCAGCACGTACACCATCGCAACGGCAAATCCTGGCAGGAGCTCCTCGCCGTGCATCCAGTGCACGATGGCCAACCCCTGCAGCCAGAAAACCGCGAACATGACGAACGCAATATTCTGCAGCCACGCCGCGCCGGTCAGCAGCGCGACGACCGAGCACACCGCCATTATGAGCGCAATAACCCGGCCGAAATTCAAGTCGCGAAAACGGCCGTACCGGTCCGTTTCGCCGGGCAGCTGCCGAAACAGCTTGTAACCCAGTACCAGTGTTGCAGCGTAAATCGTCCACAACAATGTGACGATAAACATCGTCATCTGCGCCGCCAGCAACGCCTGGCCCTCGACCAGGCTGTCCGCCAGCTCGACCGCGCCGAGATTCCGCCAGATTTCAGCGGCAGCCCAGAGCTCGGCCTCCCAGAAGGCCACCGGGTCTCCCACAATGCCGAAGAAGACCAGTGTACCCAGTACCGCCACGAGCACCGATACCTGCAGCGTCAGCGTCAGCGACCGCGTGACCGCCAACAACGTGGCCAACAGCGTCGCCGGCAGCCAGTACACGACGGCGACCGCGATAACGACCGACGGCGGCGTACCGACAATGACGCCGATCACCGCGAGCAACAGGCCGGCTGCGCCGGCCTTCAGGGTCGCGACACGCGTGCCGTCGTGCAACACCAACAGCACGAGCAACGCGGCGCTAAGGAACCCGAGATAGGGCGACGACGTCGCCGCCAGCACCAGGATTCCATTTAACGGCCGGGCTACCAGCCAACTGGCTACTGCCCGCATCGGCCCTGCTCGTCCGGCGACTTAGTGCCGGTCGGTATAAGGCAGCAACGCCAGGTAACGTGCGCGCTTCACCGCCGTCGCGAGCTGGCGCTGGTAATTCGCCTTGGTGCCCGTGATGCGGCTGGGCACGATCTTGCCGGTTTCCGTAACGTAGGCCTTCAGCAGGTTGAGATCCTTGTAATCGATCTCCTCGATGCCTTCGGCCGTGAAGCGACAGTACTTACGCCTGCGTGAATAACGGCTCATCTCTGCACTCCTCAGGCGCTCTTCTGCGCAGCTTCTTCGTCCTCCGCAGACTGTTCGTCTGCGGCGGCGGCATCGGCCGCAGCCGTGCCCTCGTCAATCGATTTCTTGCTTACCTCTGGCGCAGCCTCATCGGACTCGCCCGCAGCCTCGGCCGGCTGGTCATCAGCCTTCTCTTCAGCCTCGTCGGTGCCCGCAGCCTCGGCCGGCTGGTCATCGACCTTCTCTTCAGCCTCGTCGGTGCTCGCAGCCTCGGCCGGCTGGTCATCGACCTTCTCTTCAGCCTCGTCGGTGCTCGGCGCCTCGGCCGCAACCTTCTTTTCGGGCTGCGCCTCTTCGGACGCCTCTTCCGTGACATCCTTGCGCATGGCAGCTTCCGCCGCTGCTTTGGCGTCACGGCGCTGCTGCGCTTCCTTCTCCTTGGCCTTCTCCTCGGCAACCGCGACGGCCATCGGCGACGCCTCGATAATGGCTTTCTTGCGGCTGAGCACGAGATGGCGCAGCACCGCGTCGTTGAAGCGGAACGCGCCCCTGATCTCTTGGATCACGGAGTCGTCGCATTCGACGTTGAGGAGCACGTAGTGCGCCTTGTGAATCTTGTTGATCGGATGGGCCAGCTGGCGGCGACCCCAGTCTTCGGTGCGATGGACCGCACCGCCGGAACCGGTGACCATGCCCTGGTAACGTTCGACCATGGCAGGCACCTGCTCGCTCTGGTCCGGGTGGACCAGGAATACGATTTCGTAATGTCTCATTGTCGTCCCTTCCGGATGAAATCCGCCCGGTTATCCCGGCGGATTACAGCCACCCGGCTTCCCGGTGTGGCAAGAGAAAATCCCGCGCCCAATGCAGCGGGACGCGAATCCTACCCAAGGCGCCCCCGTGACGCAAGCAGCCCGCCCAAAATTCAGCCGGTTAGCGCCGCTGGCGCAGCGTCTCGTAGAGGCATATCCCGGTGGCGACGGATACGTTCAGGCTGGAAACCCGACCCTCCATCGGCAGGCTGACCAACTGGTCGCAGCGCGCCGCGACCGCCTTTCCGAGCCCCGTCTCCTCCCGGCCCATGACGAGGGCCAGATGGCCGTCCAGGGAGACGTCGAACAGGCTCTGATCCGCACGGTCACTGGTGCCAATGCGCGAAATGTCATAGTCAGCGAACCAGCCCAGTACCCGGCCGATGTTGGCGACGCTGGCGAACGGCAGGGATTCGGCCGCTCCGGCGGCGACTTTGCTGACCGTCGGCCCCAGACCGGCGGCGCCATGCCGCGGTACGACCACCGCGTCGACGCCCGCGGCGTCCGCCGTGCGCAGGCAGGCGCCGAGATTGTGGGGATCCTGGATGCCATCCAGCACCAGCAGTAACAGTGGCTTGCCACCTTCGCCGAGCCGGGATTCGACCAGCGTGCGCAAGCCCGCCTCGTCGAGCTGCGTGCTGCGGCGCACCTCGGCGACGACACCCTGGTGCCTTACCTCTCCGCTCAGCTGTTTCAGCCGCGCCCGGTTTGCCTGCTGGACGTCGATACCCTTCTCCCTGGCCTGTGCCACGAGGGCTTCCACCCTCGGGTTTGCGCTGCGGTACTCCACGCAGATTCTGCGTACCTGCGAGGTATCGCCGGCGAGCAACTGCTCGACGGCACGCAGGCCCGTAACGTAGTGCGACTTGCTCATCGCCGCCGCCCGGCGCGGCGCGCCTCCTGTTGTTCCCGAATCGGGCGGAAATCGATGCGCCGGGTATCCATATCGACACGCAGGACCTGCACCTGCATCGGCTCACCAAGACTGTAGCGCCTGCCGGTGCGCTCGCCGACCAGCTGCTGTCGGCCGGCGTCGAAACTGAAGTAGTCGTTCTCGAGACTGGTCACGTGCACGAGTCCGTCGATCTGCAACTCGGGGATCTGCACGAACAGGCCGAAGTTGGTCACGCCCGTGATGACCCCCGGGTAGTCCTCGCCCACGCGATCGAGCATGTACTGGCACTTGAGCCAGGCCTCGACCTCGCGAGTGGCATCCTCCGCACGGCGCTCATGCCCGGACGTGATCACGCCGAGCCGCTCCATCTTGCCTTTGTCATACGGGAACCCACCCGGTTTGCCGCCGCGAATGATGTGGCGGATCGCGCGGTGCACAAGGAGATCCGGGTAGCGACGGATCGGCGAGGTAAAGTGCGCATAGGCGTCCAGCGCGAGGCCGAAGTGGCCGATGTTGTTCGGCGTGTACTCGGCGTGGGTCAATGAGCGCAGCATGGCCATCGAGATGGCCGCACTATCGGCGCGGCCCGCAACCTGTTCGAGCAGCCTGTTGAATTGCATTGGCTCCACGTGCTCGGAATGCGGCACCTTCAGGCCCAGCGAGACGAGGTACTGCCGCAGTTCGTCGAAACGCTCCGGATCCGGTCGCGCGTGGACGCGGTACAGCGAGGCAATCCGGTGCCGCCGCAGGAACTTCGCGGCCTGCACGTTGGCCGCAATCATGCATTCCTCGATCAGACGGTGCGCATCGTTTCGCGGCGCGGTCACGATGCGGGAAATTTCGCCGTCCTCATTGAGCTCGAACTTCGTCATCGGCAGGTCCAGCTCGATGGCGCCCCGCCTGGAGCGATTCGTCGCAAAGGCCTTGTACAGCCCGTGCAGATCCTTCAGGCGCCTGTGCAATCCGCGCGGTACCGATTTCGTCGATTTGCCTGTCAGGAAGTCATTGACCTCGCCGTAGGTCAGCCGAGCCTTGGAACGCATTACGCCTTCCACGAAGGTCGTGCGGGAGACCTTGCCGGTCTTGCCGATTTGCATATCGCAAACGAGGCACAGCCGGTCTACCTTGGGGTTCAGCGAGCACAGGCCGTTCGAAAGTTCTTCGGGGAGCATCGGCACGACGCGATCAGGGAAGTACACGGACGTGCCGCGCACCGTCGCCTGCCTGTCGAGCGGCGAATCGATCTCGACGTAATGCGCGACGTCCGCAATCGCCACCAGCAGGCGCCAGCCCTCGCCCGCGCGTTCGCAATACACCGCATCGTCGAAATCACGGGCATCGGCACCGTCGATCGTCACCAGGTCGACGTCTCGCAAATCCACCCGGCCCTTTTTCGCGGTCGTCGGCACTGTCGAGCCGAATTTCGTAACTTGTTTGCGCACGGCCCCCGGCCACTCTGTCGGGATGCCGTTGGAGTGAATCGCGATATCCGTAGCGATGCCCTTCTGGTCCGGCGCGCCGATGACCTTGATGATGC
>JAACFE010000102.1 GCA_009937525.1 Gammaproteobacteria bacterium | reverse complement strand
ACGAGAACAGCAGCGACAGCAGCACCTTCGACTTCACGCCCAGCAGAATCTTGGTGAACGTGAACAACAGGAATTCCCGCAGGAAGTAGATGCCCGCCACCATGAACATCAGCAGCATGATGACCGGGAAGTTGACCTCGGCCTCGTGGAACACCATCTCCGGCGTCGCCAGCCCCAGAATGATGGCTTCCACAGCGAGCAGTCCGCCCGGCTGCAGCGGATAGCACTTCAGGGCCATGGCCAGCGTGAATATGAACTGGAGTACGAGCACCCACCCTGCAAAGAATGGGTCGATCATCACGAGCACAGGGTTGACGACCAGGAACGCGATGATCGTCAGCTTGTACCAGGTCGGCGAATTGCCGAGAAAATTCCCGCGGAACGCATCCGCAAACGAGTGAGCCATGGTTATTCCTGTTGTATCGGCCGGGTGATTCTAGACGTTTCCGACCTTATTTTGCAGCTTGACTGGCGCTGTCCAGCCGATCCCAGACGCAGTCCCCCGCTTGCCTGAGTTTCTCCAGCATCGCTTCGTGCGCAGCTTGCTCGGCCGCCGAGGCCCTCACTACCACGAGTTCGAGGTCCGGCCGGCTGGCACGAACCGCGTTGCCCCCCACCTGCCCGTCTGCGTTCGCTTCGGACTCATCGAGAAACAGCGCTGTCTGCCCGCCCGTCATCGCGAGATACACGCGAGCCAGCAGATCTGCGTCAATGAGGGCGCCATGCAACTCGCGATTCGAAGCGTCCACCTCGTAACGCTTGCAGAGCGCGTCGAGGCTGTTGCGCTGCCCCGGGTGAAGCTCCCGCGCGAGCGACAGCGTATCGAGCACCTGCGCATGGTCGCTGATCGACGGCCGAGGATGCTTCATGAGCTGCAGTTCGTACTCCAGGAAACCCACGTCGAACTCGGCATTGTGGATGACGAGTTCGGCATCCTTGATGAACTCGAGCAGTTCGTCGGCCACCGCGTCGAAGCGCGGGGCGGTCTCGAGATCGGCGCGGCTGATGCCGTGCACGCGCTCGGCACCTTCGTCGATGTCGCGTTCGGGATTCAGGAAGCGGTGGAACTCGCGGCCGGTCTGACGCCGGTTCAGGAGCTCGATGGCGCCGATCTCTATGATGCGATGCCCCTGCCCGGTGGACAGGCCGGTGGTTTCGGTGTCGAGGACGATTTGTCGCATTAACCCATTAGACCATGATTTCTTGCCTGTGCCGTAGGAGCGGGCCCGGGCCCGCGATCAGGTCGCGCTTCGAGAAGCGCTCCTACAGCTCGTCGATGCCCCGGTTGGCCAGCGCATCCGCCTCCTCGTTACCCGGGGTGCCGTCGTGGCCCTTCACCCAGCGCCACTCGATGTCGTGGCGCGTTATCGCCTCGTCGAGCGCGATCCAGAGATCCTGGTTCTTGACCGGTTTCTTCGCCGAGGTCTTCCAGCCGCGCTTCTTCCAGTTGCTCATCCACTCGGTGATGCCGTGCATGACGTACTTCGAATCCGTGTGCAGCACCACCTTCCGGCTGCCCTTGAGCGCATTCAGCGCCTCGATGGCGGCCGTCAATTCCATGCGGTTGTTGGTCGTCTCGGGATCACCGCCGTGCAGGGTCTTGCGGTGCGGGCCCGCGATCAGCACGGCGCCCCAGCCACCGGGCCCCGGATTCCCCCTGCAGGCGCCGTCGGTATAGATCTCAACTGTCTGGGTCAAGGTGGATTCTATTGGTCAAGGCGGATCCGCGACACTCGCGTGGATGGCTCGGCCAGCCCGGCGACGACTTTCGGCTTCGCGCGCCACACCGGGCGCACCGGCGTCAACGTGCTGATGCGTTTCTGCGCCGAGAGCATATAGCACGCGGAGAGCTCCGGCCACCAGCGCCTGCCGCGGCGCTCCCACTGCGGAGATGCCTTGCCCTTCAGGCCCGGCAGCGGCCAGCGAAAGAAATAACCGGTCATGCCGTGTATCCGCATGTCGAGCAGCTTGAGCCAGTCCCTGAGGCGCCTTTCCGACACCAGGTGGAGTTCTCCCGGGGGCAGCCCGGCGCCCGGCACGAGGCGCCTCAGGCCCCACAGGCCGCCGGGACGAAATCCCAGCACGATCAGCTGGCCGTTCGGGCGCAATACCCGGTGCACCTCGCGGAGGATGGCATGCGGCCGATCGCTGTAGTCGAGCGTGTGCGGCAGGATCACGAGGTCGATGGCGTCGTCCTGCACCGGCAGGCGGTGCAGCTGGCCGACCGCGGAAACGCCGTCGCCGCAAGGAAACTCGGTAATGAGCGCGCAGCGCTGGGTCCGGGCAAGTCGCACGAAGATCTTCGGATCGCCCCACGAGCCGAGCTGCAGGCACTGCTCGCCGAACATGCCGTCGAACGCTTCCTCCACCACGCGTGCCTCCTGCTGCAGCAACGAGTCGCCAAGGGGCGTTCCGAGCCATACCTGCAGAAGCTCGAAGTCCTGGTGCTGCTTGTTCGGTGAATTGCCCATCGGATGCCGTCGGAGTTTCCTGTTTGTGATCCCTGCACCTTGCAGAACCGATTTCCGTCAGTAGGATACCGGGATGCTCAATCGACATAACGCCGATTACCGGCAATTATTGCAAAGAATCAAGGCAGTTGGCGCCATCGGCGTCACTCTTTTGCCGTTTTTTGCCGGCAGTGTCGCCGCCGAGCCGTTCCTCCGCGACGGCCTGCTGCCCGCTCATCGCGCGGATGAGCCGTCGCTCGCGCTCACCTCGCCCCTCGAGGCCCTCACGCTCGAAACCCGCGCCTCGTCCGAGCCCGAGGACCTGCTGACCCGGCTGCGTTCGGGCTTCTCGCTCGACTACGAGGACAACAGGCGTATCGCGGCCGAGCGCAACTGGTTCGTGAGGCACCCTGCCTACCTCGAGCGGGTCTTTACGCGCGCGCAGCGCTACATGCCCTACATCCTGGCCGAGATCGAACGCCGCGACCTGCCGCTCGAGCTCGCTCTGCTCCCCATCGTCGAGAGCGCCTACGATCCGTTCGCCTACTCGCACGGTCGTGCCGCGGGCCTGTGGCAGATGATCCCGGGCACGGCACGCCGGTTCGGCGTCCGGCAGAACTGGTGGTACGACGGCCGCCGCGACGTCGTTGATTCGACCCGCGCTGCGCTCGACTACCTGGAATACCTGTACGAGCTCAATGACGGCGACTGGCTCAATGCCATTGCCTCGTACAACTCCGGCGAAGGCAACGTGCTCCGCTCGGCGAAGCGCAACCGCAATGCCGGCAAGCCGCACGACTTCTGGAATCTCAAACTGCCCCGCGAGACCAGCACCTACGTACCGAAACTGCTGGCGCTGGTCGACATCGTCGCGGACCCCGACGCGTACGAGCTGGCGCTGCCAACGGTCGCCGACGAACCGCAGTTCGTCGTTGCAGACATCGGCTCGCAGCTCGATCTCGCACTCGCCGCCGAACTGGCCGGCGTCGACGTCGACACGGTTTACTCCTACAACCCCGGCTACAACCGCTGGTCAACCGACCCGGCGGGACCGCATCGGCTGGTACTGCCCGTGGCGGCCGCCGATACCTTTACGGCGGCGCTTGCCGAGGTGCCGGAATCCGAACGTGTTCGCTGGAAGCGCCACAAAGTGAAGAACGGCGAGGCGATTTCGCAGATCGCGCTCGAGTACAACACGACCGTTGCGCAGATCCGCGAAGCCAATAACCTGCGTGGCAACATGATCCGTGCCGGGCACTACCTCCTGATCCCGGTAGCAACGAAACCGCTGTCCACCTACAGCCAGAGTGCCGACGCGCGCCTCGCGAAAACCCAGAACCGCAAGCGGGATGGCAGCAAGGTCGAGCACGTTGTGCGCAAGGGCGAGAGCTTCTGGACGATCAGCCGCCGGTACAAGGTTACGCACCGGCAGCTCGCCGCATGGAACGGCATGGCCCCCGGCGATCCGCTGCCGGTCGGCCGCAAACTGGTGGTCTGGACCGACGCCGTTAACGAATCGCCGCAGGTATCGCCGGCGACGACGCTTGGCAATACGACACGGAAGCTGCGCTATACGGTGCGCAACGGCGATTCGCTGTACCTCATCGCGAACCGCTTCCGTGTATCGATCAACGACATCGCGCGCTGGAACAATATCGACAAGAACAAGATATTGCGGCCCGGGCAGAAACTGACGATGTACGTCGACGTCACCCGGCAGTCGAGCTAGCCAACTCTGCAGGAGCGCTTCTCGAACCGCGCCCGGGTCAGGGCAAGGAGCCCGGTCTGCGGTATTTGTCTCCGGGCTGCTCGCTGCGCTCGCTTTAGGCCTCGTCGACAAATTCCCCGGGCGCCTGCGGTGGCCTGTTGCGGGCGCGGTTCGAGAAGCGCTCCTAAAAGCGGGCCGCGACGGGTTACTATACGCACACAACAATTCGATTCAGGGGAATCAACATGGGATTCATGGCCGGTAAACGGGCGCTTATAGTGGGTGTCGCAAGCGACCGTTCCATCGCAACCGGGATCGCCGAAGCCTTCGCACGCGAAGGTGCCGAGCTCGCCTTTACTTACCAGAATGACAAGCTCAAGGGTCGCGTCGAGAAACTCGCCGACCGGCTAGGCCAGGACACCAACCTGCTGTTCCCCTGCGACGTGTCCTCCGACGAGGAAATCGACGCGGTGTTCGCGAACCTCGGCAAGTCCTGGGACGGTCTCGACATACTCGTGCATTCAGTGGGCTTCGCGCCGCGCGAGCAGCTCGAGGGTGGCTTCACCGAGTCGATAACGCGCGAGGGCTTCGCGATCTCGCACGACATCTCCTCCTATAGCCTGGCCGCGCTGGCGAAGGCTGCACTGCCCATGATGGAAGGCCGCGACGGCGCAATCCTGACGCTCACGTACAACGCGGCGACGCAGGTCGTGCCGAACTACAACGTCATGGGCCTCGCGAAGGCGAGCCTCGAGTCCTGCATGCGCTTCCTCGCGGCCGACCTCGGCCCGAAGGGCATCCGCGTCAACGCGATCTCGGCCGGTGCGGTGAAGACGCTCGCCGCGGCCGGTATTGGCGGTTTCCGCAAGATGCTCGGATACGCCGAGCAGGCTTCGCCGCTCAGGCGTACCGTGACGATCGAGGAGATCGGCAACACGGCGGCCTTCCTGTGTTCAGACCTTGCGAGCGGCATTACCGGCGAGACGACCTTCGTCGACGCCGGCGCCAACATCATGGGGATGGTGTTCGACGAGGACTAGCCGCGCCTTTCGGGTTGCGGATTGATCGCGACCTTCGTCTCCTCTCCCGACAAACGCGCGACAATCGTCGCGCAGGAGCAATCGCCCCATACGTTGACGCTGGTGCGCGCCATGTCGAGGAGGCGATCGAAGACGAGCAGCACACCGAGCGCCTCGAGGGGCAGGCCCACCGCGCTGAGGATGATCGCAATCGCGACGAGCGACGCCGACGGCACACCGGCAACGCCGATCGACGTCAGCAGCGCGATCGAGACGATCGAGAACTGCATGGCAAAGGTCAGTTCAAAGCCGTACGCCTGGGCGATGAAGATCGCGGCTGCGCACTCATACAGCGCCGTGCCGTTCATGTTGACCGTTGCGCCGAGCGGCAGCACGAAACTCGAGACCTTGTTCGACACGCCGACATTGTCCTCGACGGCGTCCATCGTCACGGGCAGCGTCGCCGACGACGACGCCGTCGAGAATGCCGTGAGCATCGGCTGAGCGCAGGCTTTGATGGTCCCGAAAGGCCTGACCCGGCCGACGAATCGCAGCAGCAATGGCAAAGTCACGAACGCGTGCAGGGCGAGCGCCAGCAATACGACGACGGCAAACGTTGCGAGCGGACCCGTCGCCTTGTAACCCGCCTTCGCGATCACCGCCGCGACCAGGCCGAAGACACCGATCGGCGCGAACTTCATGATCCACTCTGTCATGCGCATCATGACGTGGAAGACCGAGTCCCAGAAGCGGTACAGCGGGCTCGCGTACTCGTCCTCCAGATGCGTCATGAAGTAACCGAACAGGATGGCGAAAAAGATGATGCCGAGCATCTGGCCTTCGACCGCGGCGGCGAAGATGTTGGGCGGCACCATGCGCTGGAATATCTTCGCCACGTCCCCGAGGCCTGTGCCGGCAACGCGTTCCTCGAATTCGGCCGTCGAGGCATCGAGCGCCAGCAGGTCCTTGGCAGGTTCGCCATCCACGTAGCCGGGTCCGATGGCATTTACGAGCACCAGCCCGACGAGGATCGCGGCCAGCGTGGTGGACGCGTAGAACAGCAGTGTCTTGCCGCCCAGCGCGCCGAGGTTGCCGCCAGAGCCGATGCCTGCAACGCCGACGATGATCGACGACGTAATCAGCGGCACGATGATCATCTTCAGTGCATTCAGAAAGATCGTGCCGATGTAGTCGAAGATCGCAAGATAACGAACGCCGAACAGCGTCGGCTCGACGCCTGTCGCTTCAAAATTATTGAAGACTATGCCGCCGACGATTGCGGCGATGATGATGGCGATCAGTATCTGCCAGTGCAGTTCGAGCTTGGGCATTCGTCCCCCTCTATGCGCAGCTCGCTGCTACTGTAGCAGGTCCTGTTCTTCCAGTGCGTCCTGGTTGATGACGACTTCGGCTTCGTTGTACAGGGATTGCAGGAACGCAATGTAGTCGCCCAGGCCCGATTCCTGCGCAAGCTGAGCCTTGCCCGCGTCACGCTGCTCCAGCGGGATGGATTCGGGACGGCCCGGAAGTACAGCCTCGAGGCTGTATACGGTGTACGCACCGTCCAGCCCGCGCACGCGACCGGTTACCGGTGAATCCTGCGCCGGCTTCGGCGCCGCGAAAATCTCGAAGACCACCAGCTGGTCGGTCTCGGTCTGCTGCCGGGACAGCAGTGTCGGTTCGCCGACCGTCGCCCCTGCGGCCTCGGCCGCCACGCCGAAATCCTCGCCGCCGTCCACCGCTTCGAGGATCTGCTCCGCGCGTTCGGCGAGCAGCGTCTCAGCCTGTTGCGAACGGACCATCGCCTCGACCTCGTCACGCACCTCCTCGAGTGGCTGGCGTGTCGCCTGGTTGTACCGCGTCACCTTGAATACCGCGGCACTCGCGGCGTCGAGTTCGATGACCTCGGAGATCTGCCCTCCGTTGAGCACGGCGTCGGCGAAAATCGCATCAATGGCAGCCTGGTTGGCGCCAAACGGCTGGGCGCCATCGCGCGTAAATCCGTCGATTGATTGCAGTTCGGCACCCACGGCCTCGGCGATTGCCTGCATATCGGTCATGTCGAACAACGCGTCCGACAGGCGGCGTTCGAACTCCAGATACAGCGACTCGGCTTCACGATCGCGCAACTCCGAGAGCAATTCACCACGCACCTGGTCGAGCGGCAGCGGACCGCGCTTCAGGACTTCGTCGAGACGTATGACATGGAAGCCGAAATCGGACCGGACCGGGCCTTCGAGATCGCCCTCCTCCATTGCGAAGATGGCTGCGCCCAGTGCCTCCGGAAGCTGCGACTCCGTCAGGACGCCGAGGTTACCGCCCTGGGGTGCCGTACCGCCGTCCATCGAGAATTCCGCCGCCAGTGCCTCGAACGAGTCGCCGGCGCGAATACGCATCAGAACGTCTTCCGCCTGCGTACGCGCGGCATCCTCGTCGTCGCCGAACTGGATGAGTATGTGCCGTGCCTGGCGCTGTTCGTCCTGCAGGTAGCGGTATTTCTCGTCCTCGTAATATTGCGCCAGCCTGTCCTCGCCGATCTCGACGCCGCCGGCGACGTCCTCCCGGCTGATGCGAATGTACTGCACGTCTGCCGATTCCGGCAGCTGGAACATGGTCGGGTTGCTATCGTAGAAAGCCTGGATCTGCTCGTCGGTGATCTCGATTTCATCGGCGACCACGTCCTCGGTCAGTGTCGCAAGGCTGACCAGCCGCTGCTCCGCGGCGAGATTGAGATAGCGCCGGTACTCCGACGGTGTCACGACGGCCGACGCCATGATCGACGAGCGCAGCTGGAACTCTCGCATGAACTGGCGCTGCGATTCCTCGAACTCGCGTGGCTCGCGTCCGCGTACGGCGAGGTAGTCCACATACGTTGCACGATCGAACTTTCCGTCGACCTGGAATTCCTGTTCCTGCTGAATGAGGTTGGTCAGCTGCCTGTCGCCGATGCGGTAACCGTTCTCACCGAGGTAGTTTCGCACCAGCTGCTCGCGGATGAGGCGCTCTAGAAGCGAGCGCCGCAGCTGCTGGCGCTGTGCCGCATTGAGGCCTGCAAACTCGGGACGCTGAGTCAGTTCGGCACGGTACTGCTGTTCGAAGTAGGCGGCAGAGATCTCCTCGTCATCGACCTTGGCAGCGAAGTTCGAGCCAATGAAGTTGTAGTTGATCCCGAAGAAGACGAATGGAATACCGATCAGGGCCAGGATCACGAGGGCGAAGGTACCGGTAAACTTTTCGCGAATTTTCTGCAGCATATGAGAATCTTTCTGGCTTGGGTACGCGGACCCGGGATAAGGTCGGAAATTCTATCTGAGTGGGAGCGGTTCTGGAACCGCACCGCAGGAGCGCTTCTCGAAGCACGGCCCGCGGTCAGCACCGATCGCGCGCCGAGGCGCGCTCCTGCTTGCGCCCCAGTTCGTCGCTCGGCCACAAAAAAAGTCCCGGCCCGAGGCGGGGCCGAGACTTTTTCATTTAATGGCGGAGTGGACGGGACTCGAACCCGCGACCCCCGGCGTGACAGGCCGGTATTCTAACCAACTGAACTACCACTCCGAACCTTGGTGGGTG
>JAACFE010000167.1 GCA_009937525.1 Gammaproteobacteria bacterium | reverse complement strand
TGGCGACCATGGGAAACAGTACTTGCAGGTTCTCCAGACCCGCATTGGCACGCAGCAGCGCGCGCAGCTGAATCATGAATATCTCGGGGTGCGCTAACGAGAATCGAATCCCTCGGACACCCAAGAAGGGGTTGTCCTCCTCCAGCGGGAAATACGAGAGGATCTTGTCACCCCCCACGTCGAGTGTGCGTATGGTCACCGGCCTTGGCGCGAAGCCTTCCAGCAGCTGGCGGTAGCTCTGGTACTGCTCCTCTTCGACCGGAAAGACGTCGCGTAAGAGAAACTGATATTCGGTGCGATAGAGTCCCACACCTTCGGCTTCGCTGTTCCTCGCCAGGTCGATGTCCGAGTCCAATCCGATATTCGCGTACAGGGGCAACCGGACGCCGTCGACCGTTTGCGCTGGCAGGTCACGATTCTTCATCAGCTCCGCGGAAAGCGCTTCTTGCCGCTCCATTTGCTGTTCGAACGCATCGACCAACGCACGCGACGGGTTCACATAGATGCGCGCCTCATCACCGTCCACCACGATCGTGGCGCCTTCTACGAGGCCAACGGGTAGCGACGACAGGCTCACGACGGCAGGAATTCCCAAAGCGTTCGACAAGACGGCGGTGTGCGAGAAGGCGGAGCCCTCCGCGGACACGACACCCGCGAGTCGACCGGCCGGAACCGAAGCGATGTCCTGGATGCTGACGGCGTCCCCTACGAGAATGCATCGTTCCGGATGCAGTCTCGAAATTTCGAGCCCAGACTGGAGTTGAACAAGAACGCGCGTGCCGAGTTCGCGAATGTCTTCCCCGCGTGCGCGCAGATAGGGGTCTTCCATTCGATCAAAGGCCCGCGCATGCTCGGAAATAGTGTCCCGCCATGCCCCTGGGGCCCAGTTTCCGGCGCGGATCCGAGCGAGCGTGTCCGCTACCAAGCTGTCACTGCCAAGCAGCATGATGTACACATCGAACAGCTCGCGCACCTCTTTCGGCACTACACCGGTCAGGCGCTCGCTACTGGCACCGAGTTCAGCCTGAACGGCAAGGACTGCGGCTCGGAAAGCAACCTCTTGCGCATCGATGTCTTCGGCCTGGCGATCGGGCACGGACTCCAGGTTCGCGAGGGGGTCGATCAGCGTCGCAGTGCCGATGGCCACACCGGTGGCGGCCTGAACGCCTTGAATGTATGCATTCTCCCCGGCTTCGTTGTGCACAAGTTCGACGACGACGTCGACGTTCGAAGCGTCATATACGACCTTCGCAAGCTGCGCGGCGATCGTGACGAAAAACGACACCTCGTCTTTGTCGAACTGACCACGAACCTGCTTCCAGGCCACGAGTACGCCGAGGACCTGGTGGTAGTGGATGAGCGGAGCACCGAGAAAGGTATCGAACGGTTGCTCGCCTGTTTCAGCGGCGGGAGCGTAGCGCGGGTGAGCCGGTGCATTGTTGAGAACTACCAGCTCCCGGCGCTCGCCGACCAGGCCCAGAAGGCCGGCTTGTGCACCTGAACAGACCTGGCCTTTGGCGTCGGGCCTCGCTGCATCTGATGCCTTCAGGACATACTGACCGGCTTCGGCGCCGGTCAGGTATATGGCGAAGGCATCGACCGGAAGGGAATCTTTGACTCGGCGAACAAGGATGGCAAGCGCTTCTTCGAGGTTCGACGCGATTCTGACCTCGCGGATGATCTCTCGACAGTCAGCGAGCATGGCGCGGGACCTTCAACTCGGGAGCCCAAGTCGCGGGGGCGGCAGGTCGTCAACATCCGAGCGGGGGCGGGGCGCGCAAAGCCGGGAACACCGCTTCACCGCAGTGCGCAATCACCAGATCGCTTGAGGTACGGCTGATTACACTCCCAGTCGTTTCCCGAAAAATCAAAGTGAGCGTTCTCGGGTACCTGCAGGGCGATGCAAGCCGTATCGGTCGCGCTGTAGCCCCGATTGCAATTCCAGCCGGGTCCGTAGGATGCATCCGTCAAATATGCGTTCGCGGGTATCTTGATCGCGATACACGCGTTTTCGGCCGCTCGAAACCCACGCATGCATTTCCAACCGGGTCCGTAGGAAGCGTCGCTGAGGTATCCGTTTGCCGCCCGGTACCCCACCTCGCATTCCCAACCGGTTCCAAACGACGCGTTCGACAAGTATCCATTCGGTGGCACGTTGATGACGACGCACTTATCGTCGCTCACTCGAAATCCGCGATCACATTTCCATGTGTCGCCGTGCGTGGAGCTCAGATGAGCATTGACCGGCGGCTTGACCGCCAAGCACGACTCACCGCTCTCCCGATAGCCCCAAGTGCACCTCCAGCCGCGCCCGTAGGACGTATCTGTAGGGTATGCGTTGGCGGGCACCTTGACCGCGTTGCAGACGCCGTCGCCCTTTCGGTAGCCCCGGTCGCACGCCCATCCGCTTCCATAGCGATTTGCGCTCGCATTCTCAGGCATATCGTCGGTGCGAACCTGCGCAAGCACGGGGCTGGAGCAAGCTGCCAGAAGCGCAACTAGCATCCCCAAGCGAATGCCTCGGGGGTGCGTTCGTCGCGTTGACATCGCCGTCACGGCGTCGCGCGGATTTGGTGCGGTCATGCGGTTCACGAATCTTT
>JAACFE010000034.1 GCA_009937525.1 Gammaproteobacteria bacterium | reverse complement strand
GTGACCTTGTCGAAGTCGCCCTTGTACAGGCGCACGCAGTTGCCGTCGTGCAGGTCGATAGCCGGAATGATCTTCACGTCGTGACATCCAGGAAGTTCCGCAACAGGCGGGCACCGTCCGCGGAGGAGCGTTCCGGGTGGAACTGTGCAGCAACGAAATTGTCCCGCCCGATGACCGCAGAAAACGTCGCCGCATGGCGCGCCGTTGCCAGCGTGAAATCCGACACCGGCAGGGCATAGCTATGCACGAAATAGAAATAGCTGCCGTCCGGGATGCCTTCGAGCAGATCCGTTCCTGCCGTCCTGGTGACCGGGCACCAACCCATGTTGGGGACCGGAAAACCCTCGGCAACCTGCAAGCGGCGAGCGACGCCCGGAATGATCCCGAGACAGTCGACGTCTTCCTCCTCGGAAGCATCCGCGAGCAACTGCATACCCAGGCATATCCCCAGAACCGGCTGCCTTAGACCGCGAATCACGTCCACCAGGCCGCTGTCCCTTAGACGCTGCATTGCATCCGCTGCGGCGCCCACGCCGGGCAGGATCACGTGGTCCGCGCCGCGGATCATGTCCGGTGCCGTCGTCAGCCGGGCGCTGTAACCGAGCCGATCGAGCGCGAATTGCAGGGATGCGATGTTGGCACCGCCACTGTCGATAATGGCAACGGACGCGGTCATGTCAGCTCAACGTACCCTTGGTCGTCGGCAATTCGGCACCTTCCCGCCGAATCGCCTGCCGCAGGCTGCGGCCGACCCCCTTGAAACAGGCCTCCACCATGTGGTGTGTATTGTCGCCCTGGACCGAGACGTGCAGTGCGGCCCCGAGCGATTCGGCAAGCGAACGGAAGAAGTGCGACACCATCTCGGTCGACATTTCGCCAACGGCATCGCGGGGAAAGGGCGCGTCCATGACGAAACTGGCTCGCCCGGAAAGGTCCAGCGCCACGCTAGCAAGGCTTTCGTCCATCGGCAGGAGAAACCCGTACCTCCCGATACCGCGTTTATCCCCGAGCGCCTCCCGCAACGCGGTACCGAGCACGATCGCCACATCCTCGACGGTGTGATGTTCGTCCACGTGCAGATCACCCTCGCAGCTCAGGACCAGGCCGAAGCCGCCGTGCTTCGCGATCTGTTCGAGCATGTGATCGAAGAAACCGATACCCGTATCGATGTCGATCCGACCGGCGGCATCGAGATCGACGCGCGCGCGAATACTCGTTTCCCGGGTCTTCCTTTCGATCTCCGCAACGCGCGGTCCGACGCACAACGCGGCGACGATGCCCGGCCAGCTGGTCTGGTACGACGCGTCCGGATCGACGAGGAATCCGCGCAGGCCGAGCCGCTCCGCCAGCTCGAGATCGGTACTGCGATCTCCGATGACGGCGGACTTCGCGCTATCCAGGTGATTGCGGGCAAGGAAACGGGTCAGCAGCCCCGTGCGCGGTTTCCTGCAATCGCAGCCATCGCTGTCGAGGTGCGGGCAGATGAAGATTTGATCGAACGTGATGCCCTGCGATTCGAACAGGGCGATCACGTGTTCGTGGCACGTCTCGAAATGCTCGCGAGGGAAGGACTCCGTGCCCAGCCCGTCCTGGTTGCTGACCATGACGAACCTGTAGCCGTTGTCCGCCAGTTCCAGCAGTGCCGGGATGACGCCGCGTACGAGCCTGATCTTGTCGAGCGAATCGACCTGGTTGTCGTGAGGCTCCTCGATGAGTGTCCCGTCACGATCGATAAACAGCACTTTGTCCGTCATGATCCGTCCCCGCCCATTCGGGCAAACGTCGCGAGCAGACGATCGTTTTCCGCCTTGCTGCCGACGGTCACCCTGATGCAGTCCGGCAGGCTGGCACCGAAATCGCGAAGCAGGATGCCCTCGTCGCGCGCCCGCCGAACCACGGCATTGCCGTCGTCCACGCGCATCAGGAAGAAGTTCGCCGCACTGGGCCAGACCGTCTCGACGAAGCTGAACGATGACATGGCGGACATCAGTCGCTCACGCTCTGCAACGATCTCCGCGACTCGGCCTTTCGCTTCGTCGATGGCAGACCTACGCAGCGCGTCTTCGACACACTCGACCACCGGCGTAGACATCGCGTAGGGCGCCTGGATGGCGTTCAGAATCCGGATCACTTCGACCGGCCCCATGACTGCACCGCAGCGTGCTCCCGCATAGGCGAGCGCCTTCGACAGCGTACGCAGGACGATGAGGTTCGAATGCTCCTCGAGCAACTCGACGGCGGAGGGCTCGCCGGAAAATTCGATGTAGGCCTCGTCGACCACAATGGCGGATTGCTCGCCGCGTCTCTCGAGTAGCTCGCGCAGTGCCGGACGAGGCATCAGGGTGCCCGTCGGGTTGTTGGGCGAGCAGACGAAAATCAGCCTCGTTCGCTCATCGCAGGCCTCGAGCACCGCATCCACGTCGATCTCGAAGTCTCTCTCCGGGCGCGTCGCGACCGTGCGTTGTGCCGCCCCCTGCACCATAGCGTAGTGACCGTACATCGAGAACGTCGGTGCGATGGTCAGGATGTTGTCCGAGCCTGCACGGCAGAATGCGCGAGTCAGCAGGTCAATCGCCTCGCTGCTGCCACGGGTGACGAGCAGCCGGGAGGGATCGCAGGCAAAGTATTCCCCCAGCTGCCGTGCCAGGTTGCCGGGCCGAATCTCGGGATACCGATTCAGCGGTCGGCGGAACCGGTCCGCGGTATTGCTCCACGGTGCCTCGTTGGCGTTGAGCCTGATTGTATCGTCGACCTGCTGCGCCGCCTCATAGGGCTGCAGCGCCCGGAGGTCCGCCCTGACGAGCCCGGCAATCGTCATGATCCTGCTCGCAGTCGCCGCGTCACGGCCGCGGCATGGGCGTCCAGCCCCTCGAGACCGGCCAGCGTGATCACGGTCCCGGACAAGCCGATGAGTCCGTCGCGAGTCAATTCCTGCACGGTCATGCCGCGCATGAATTGGTCCAGGCTCAGTCCGCTGTAGCTGCGGGCATAACCATAGGTCGGAAGCACGTGATTGGTGCCGCTGCAGTAATCTCCGACCGATTCGGGCGTCCATCGTCCGACGAAGACCGAGCCGGCAGTGCTGATGGCCGGCAACAGCGCACGGGCATTCTCGCACTGCAGGATCAGGTGCTCGGGCGCATAGCGGTTACTGACCTCGACCGCCATGTCGAGATCGTCGACGATAAGCACCCTCGCATGTTGTAGTGAGCCCCGGGCGATTTCGGCGCGGGACAACAGCCGCAGCTGCTGTTCGACCTGTTCCTCTACGGCATCGGCCAGGCGGCCGCTGGTCGTCACGAGCACGACCTGGGAATCGACACCGTGTTCTGCCTGCGACAGAAGGTCCGAAGCCACGAATTCCGCCGAGGCCGATTCGTCGGCGATAACGAGTACTTCCGAGGGCCCGGCCGGCATATCGATGGCCGCACCGTCGGGGTCCGATGACACGACGGACTTCGCGCAGGTGACCCACGCATTGCCCGGCCCGAAGATCTTGTCGACCTTCGGCACGCTGGGCGTGCCGTACGCCATGGCCGCGATGGCCTGGGCGCCGCCGATCTTGACGATGTCGCTAACGCCGGCGCGTGCTGCCGCGACGACGACGGCGGGATCCGCTTGGCCGTCCGGCCGTGGAGGCGTGCAGACGATTCGTGTTGCACATCCCGCGATCGCCGCCGGAACGGCGAGCATGACGGCCGCCGAGGGCAGGGGGGCCGTGCCCGCCGGAACGTACAGGCCGACCGCCCCGATAGCCCGGCTGACCCGTTCGCAGCGCACGCCTGGCATGGTTTCGACGGCAATGTCGGGCGACCGTTGCGCCTCGTGAAAACAGCGCACATTGGCTATCGCGACATCGATGGCCTCGATCGCCTCGGGTGACAACGATGCGCTCGCCGCATCGATCTCCTCGCGGGATACCCGAAGATCGGCAAGCTCGACCCCATCCAGCCGGGCGGTGAGCGTCCTGAGCGCGTCGTCTCCACCATTCCTGACGTCGGCGACGATTCCCAGGACCGCCTCACGAATCGCTGCGTCGTCGTCGACGGCAGGGCGCCGCAGAAAAGACCTTTGCGACGCATCGTCGAGGGTGTTCCAGTCAGCACGTTGCACGGGCATGTCTCAAACCAGCATCTTTTCCACTGGCAGCACCAGCAATGAGCTTGCGCCCGCTGCCTTCAGATTTTCCAGCGTCTCCCAGAACACGTTTTCACGGCACACGGCGTGCACGGCCACCTTGTCGTTGGTGCCTTCCAGCGGGATCACGGTCGGCGCTTCGCTGCCTGGCAACAGCCGTCGAATCTCGTCGAGGGCCTTGCGAGGCGCATGCAGCATGATGTACTTGCTCTCGTGAACCTGCAGGACGCCGTCGAGGCGCTGCAGTATCCGGCCGACCAGTTCCTGCTTATCGTCGGGCAGGGGCGCACGCGTCTGAATGATCACGGCCTCGCTTTCGAGCAGCACTTCAACTTCGCTGAGACCGTTGGCGTCCAGCGTACTGCCCGTGGATACCAGGTCGCAGATATAGTCGGCCTTGCCGAGCTTGGGCGCGATTTCGACCGCGCCGGAGAAGTACTCGATGTCCGCATTGACCGTGTTGCGTTCCAGAAAGTCTCTCAACAAAGATACGTAACTTGTTGCAATAACTTTATTTTCGAGGGACTCAATACCTGTGTACGGGGTTTCATCGGGTGCCGCAATCGAGAGCCGGCAGTGCCCGAAGTCAAGGTCGAATACGCGATCGAACAGGGTCTCCCGGCCCTCGAATTCTCGACCCAGCCGTTTTTCCTCGACGACGTTGAGTCCGACGATGCCCAGGTCGCAGATATCGTCGGCAACGAGCCCGGGGATATCGTCATCGCGCACGAGCAGCAGGTCGATCGGCATGTTTTCGCCGAAGCAGAACAGCTGGTCCTTGCTCTGCGTGAATTTAAGGCCGCAACGTTCGAGCAGGTCCAGCGAGTGATCGGTCAGCCGCCCGGATTTTTGCACCGCAATCTTGATGCGCTGCTTGCTGGTATCCATCGGAATCGTCCTCAATGTGAATGCTCGCTGGTATCGTTTCCGGCCCGCCGCAGGGCCGCCTGGTAGCCGCCGAAGCCATCGGACAGGAAGCGCGCAACGCGCCCGATCGTGGTGACGCTGACGCCGGTCAGGTCGTGGATGCGGCGGTAGGGCAGACCCTGCTGCAGCAGCTCGACAACGTGCCAGCGATCCACGAGTGCCTGGAGTTCCGCCGGCGTGCACAGGTCACGCAGAAAATTGCCGCAATCCTCGGTGTTTTGGAGGCTCACGATTGCGCGAAACAGGGCCTGCTCGTCGCGGGCCTGCTGGGCATCGCTGTCATGGCGATTGGGTTTCATGGTTGTACCAATGTATTAACACGTTAATACGCTAATACAGCGTGACGGGTAAGGCAAGCAGTTTTTCGCAGTTCGCCGACGGGGGCGCGTAAGTTACTGTTGAAACGACTAAAACAACAGGCAGACCACTTGACGAGCAGATGCCGCGAACCCTACACTCGCCGATGACTCATCGAGACCGGCTGAGGGAAAGGCCCTTTGAAGCCGGGGCAACCTTCAGGACTAACCATCCTGAAAAGGTGCCAACTCCTGCGGAGGCGCGCCTCCGAGAGATGAGTGTCGTGGCAGCACGCTGGCGATTCGAACAGCTGAAGGGCACGACACCCTCCCTTGCGGACTCTGCAGGGTTCCGATGAGACGTCTTGACATTGGAACGTTCAGCGGAGACCGAATATGACTTCAGACCCATCCAGGACAACGCGCGCCGTCCGTGCGGCCATCGAGTCGGACACGCAGCATGGCGCGGTCGTACCACCGCTACACCTGTCCTCGAATTACGCCTTCGCCGGCTTCGGGGAGAAGCGGCAGTATGACTACACCCGATCCGGCAATCCCACCCGGGACGCGCTCGGGGAAGCGCTGACCACGCTCGAAGGCGGCGCCGGCGCGGTGGTGACGGCATCGGGCATGGCGGCGCTGAATGTCCTGGCGCAGCTCCTCGAGCCCGGCGACCTGCTGGTCGTCCCGCACGATTGCTACGGAGGAACCTACCGGTTGTACGAGGCCCTCGGTCGCAAAGGCCACTTCGAGGTGTTGTTCGTCGACCAGACGGACGAGCGGGCGCTCGCAAATGCCTGTGCGCGCCAACCCAGACTGATCCTGACCGAGACGCCCTCCAATCCGCTGTTGCGGGTCGTCGACATCGTCCGGGTTGCGGAGCTGGCCAGGGCGTGTGGTGCCCTGTACGCGGTCGACAACACGTTTCTGTCGCCGGCGCTGCAACAGCCGATCTCCCTGGGCGCGGATATCGTCATTCACTCGACCACGAAGTACATCAACGGGCACAGCGACGTCGTCGGCGGCGCATTGATCGCGGCAACGGCGGAACTGGCCGAGAAACTCAGCTGGTGGGCGAACTGCATAGGCGCCACCGGGGCGCCGTTCGACAGCTTCCTGACGCTGCGGGGCCTGCGCACCCTGCAGGTCAGGATGCGTCAGCACGAGGAGACGGCAAGCCGGCTCGCCCGCGTTCTGAGCGAGCAGGACAACGTCCGCCAGGTCTACTACCCGGGCCTGGAAACCCATCCGGGCCATGAGGTCGCGCGGCGCCAGCAAAGCGGTTTCGGCGGCATGGTCAGTTTCGAGATCGACGGCGGCGAGGAAGCGGTGCGCTCGTTCATCAATGAACTAAAGTACTTCTCGCTGGCCGAATCCCTCGGCGGCGTCGAAAGCCTGGTCTGTCATCCGCCGTCGATGACCCACGCGCCGGTCAGTCCGGATGCGCTGCGGGAGGCCGGGATCAGCCAGAGCCTGGTTCGTCTGTCCGTCGGTCTCGAGGCCGGTGAGGACCTGGTCGACGACGTGCTGACAGCGCTGGGAGCGGCCCGTGAGGCGCAGCTATCCGAGCCGCTGGCCGTGTTCGGCTGATGGTGCGCAGTCTGGACGGGAACACCCGATGATCCGGGTCGCCGGACGCAGCAGGTTCTTGCCTGTCCTGGCGGTCTGCCTCGCTGTCGCGCAGCCGGCAACGGCAGACGGGACCAGAGCCCGCGATCTCGGCGTCCCGTTTGCAGGGGTCCCCGGTACCCTGAATGCGATAACGGACGTTGCCGGGGTCGAGGTCGGCCAGGTCACGCTGATCGAGGGATCCGGCAAACTGGTCGTCGGCAGGGGCCCGGTTCGCACCGGCGTAACGGTCGTTCTTCCCCGCGGGAAAGCGTCAACCACAGGAGTCTTCGCCGGCTGGTTCACTCTCAACGCGTCGGGCGAGATGACGGGAACCACATGGCTCGAAGAACGTGGGCTGATTGAAGGCCCGATCGCCATTACGAACACTCACAGTGTCGGCGTGGTCCGTGACGCCGCTGTGGAATGGATGGTTCGGAAAGGCTGGTCGGCCGACTGGCACGCGCCGGTCGTGGCGGAAACCTACGACGGCGGCCTGAACGACATAAACGGTTTTCACGTCACGCGCACCCATGCCCTGGAGGCCATGGACGGGGCTGTTTCCGGTCCCGTCAACGAGGGGGCCGTAGGTGGCGGCACCGGCATGGTCTGCAACGGCTTCAAGGGCGGCATCGGGACCGCTTCTCGCCGGTTCGACGTGGGGGAGCGCAGGTACACGCTTGGTGTACTGGTGCAATGCAATTACAACTGGGATGGAGACGACCTGCGACTGGGGGGACGACGCGTCGGCCATTTGCTGCCTGTCGGCCGGCATTGCTTCAGCGATCCCGACATTCCCCGCCACAACGACTGGTATCCCTACTGTGAGGATGCCCCGGAACCGTCCGGCACCGGGGCGACGCGAGACGGCTCTATCATCGTGATCATTGCGACCGACGCTCCCTTGCTTCCGCATCAGCTCGCGCGCGTTGCGAAACGGCCGTCGCTGGCACTGGGGCGGCTGGGGGCGATCAGCTCGGCAGGCTCCGGGGATATCTTCGTCGCGTTTTCGACGGCCAACCGGGACGGCATCGATGAATCGGATTTTTCCGACGTCACCGTGTATCCGAACAACGCATTGACCACCGTGTTCACAGCGACGGTGCAGGCGACCGAAGAAGCCATCGTCAACTCGATGGCAGCCGCAGAAACGCTCGTCGGCGCTTCCGGTTTCCGGGTGGAGGCATTACCTGAAGAAGCCGTCAGGGCGTTGTTCCGTTCCGGCGACGACTGAAGCTTTTCGGGTTTCCCGAATACGGACCCGGGGTCGACTAATCCAGCTGGGCGAGGATGGCCTCAGTCATCTGCGACGTCGTCATCACCGGCGCGCCGGCAATCGCAATATCCGCGGTGCGACCGCCGTCGGCGATAACGCTCGCAATCGCTTGCTCGACGGCGTCGGCTTCCTCGGCGAGCCCGAGGCTGTGGCGCAGGAGCATGGCCACGCTGGCGATCATTCCGCAGGGATTGGCGATGCCTTTGCCGGCAATATCCGGGGCGGAGCCGTGGATCGGCTCGTAGAGCCCGCGTCGAGTCTCACCGAGCGATGCCGATGGCAGCATGCCCAGCGAACCGGCGAGCATCGAGGCTTCGTCAGTCAGGATGTCGCCGAACATGTTCTCGGTGACGATCACGTCGAAATCCGCGGGGCGGCTCAACAGGTGCATTGCCGCCGCATCGACGAGCAGCGTCTCGAGGTCGATGTCCGGAAATTCGGCCGCAATCAGGCGGTTGGTCACGTCGCGCCAGAGCCGCGATGTCTCCAGGACGTTGGCTTTGTCAACGGAGCAGAGCTGGCCCCGACGACTGCCCGCGAGTTGCGCCGCGACACGCACGATCCGCTCGATCTCGTGCGTGTGGTACTTGCAGACATCGCTGGCGGAGTAATCATCGCGGGTCTTCTCGCCAAAATAGATGCCGCCGGTGAGCTCCCGGACGACCATGATATCGACGCCCTCCAGGAGGTCGGCCCGAATCGGCGAGGCGGCGGCGAGTTCCGGGTAGATGCGCACCGGCCGCAGGTTCGCGAATACACCGAGGACGGATCGTAATCCCAGCAACCCCTGTTCGGGCCTGACGGGCGCATTCGGATCGGACCATTTCGGTCCGCCGACGGCGCCGAGTAGCACGGCATAACTGTCCTTGCAGCTCGCCACCGTCCCGTCGGGAAGGGGCTCGCCGATGGCATCGATCGCCGCGCCGCCAATCAGTTGCTCGCTGAATTCGAAACGATGCCCATGGCGTCGCGCGATCTGCTCGAGAACGGCGCGGCCCGCCGCGGTGACCTCCGGGCCTATGCCGTCGCCCGGGAGGACCGTGATCAGCCCCCGCATGCGTGTGTCTCCTCGTAGCTGGAAATGGCGTCCGAGTGCTTCTGCAGGTAGCCGAGCTGGTCGATACCCTGCGTCAGGCAATAACGGGCAAAGGCGTCAATGGGGTATTCGACGCTCCCGCCGTCCGGCAATTCAAGCTGCGCGGCCTCGACATCGACGCGCAGTTCGACGCCAGGATGCGCAAGCAGCCAGTTATGAGTATCAACATCAACAATGATTGGTAATAGACCGTTTTTGAACGCATTATTTTGAAAAATATCGGCAAACTCGGTCGAAATTACGGCGCGGAAACCGTAATCGAGAAGCGCCCAGGGCGCATGTTCGCGGGACGAACCGCAGCCGAAATTGTTGCCGGCGACCAGGATGCGGCAGTCGCGAGCATCCGGATCATTGAGCGGAAAATCCTCGCGTTCCGCACCGTGCTGGTCGAAGCGAAGATCGTGAAACAGGGCAGCACCGAGGCCCTCACGGCTTGTCGTCGTGAGAAATCTGGCGGGAATGATCTGGTCGGTGTCGATATCGCGGATCGGTAAGACGACCGTTCGTGATGTCAGGGTGGTCAGTGCGTCCATGTTGCCCCTGTCAGTTCAGCGTTCGCGGATCTGCGACGTGGCCCAGCACCGCGGAGGCGGCGGCCGTTGCCGGGCTTGCAAGGATTGTACGCGCACCGACACCCTGGCGACCTTCGAAATTGCGGTTGCTGGTGCTGACGCTCAGCTGGCCCGACGCGACGGTGTCGCCGTTCATCCCGAGGCACATCGAGCATCCCGATTCGCGCCATTCCGCGCCGGCCGCCGCAAAAATACGATGCAGCCCCAGTTCCTCCGCGCGCAGCTTGACCTGTTGCGACCCGGGAACGACGAGCATGCGGACACCGTCCGCCACCTTGTGGCCGTTCAGGATGTCCGCCGCCTGTTGCAGATCCGAGAGCCGGCCGTTCGTGCAGCTGCCGACAAACACGACGTCGACCGCGTTGGCCGACATCGGCTTTCCGGGCGTGATCTTCATGTAATCCATCGCCTTGCGAAACGTAGGATCATCGAGGTCGGGAACGAGCTCGTTGACGCCGATGACCATGCCGGGATTGGTGCCGAAGGTCACCATCGGCTGCTGCTTCGCCGCGTCTATCGACACCGACCGGTCGAACTCGGCATCGTCGTCACTGCGCAGACCGAGCCAGCGCTCTGCCGCCGCATCCCAGTCTGCGCCCTGCGGCACCCGCGGGCGGCCGGCGAGGTACTCGAGGGTCGTGTCGTCAGGGCCGATGAGGCCTGCCCGTGCCCCGGCCTCGATCGACATGTTGCAGATCGTCATACGTGCTTCCATGTCCAGTGCCCGAATCGCCTCGCCCCGGTATTCGATGACGTGGCCGGTTCCGCCATCCACACCGATCTCGCCGATGATGGCGAGGATCAGATCCTTGGCGGTAACGCCGTCCGGCAGGCGTCCGGAGACGTTGACGGCGAGCGACTTCGGCTTGCGCTGTAACAGGCATTGCGTAGCCAGGACGTGCCCGACTTCCGTCGTGCCGATGCCGAAGGCCAGAGCGCCGAACGCTCCGTGCGTGCTGGTGTGGCTGTCGCCGCAGACGATGGTCTTGCCCGGCTGGCTCGCGCCGAGTTCCGGCCCGATGACGTGCACGATGCCACGATGCTCGCTGTCGAAACCGTAGAGCTCGATACCGAATTCGCGGCAGTTCTCCTCCATCTGCCGAATCTGGTTGGCAGCGCTCTCACCGACAACTGCAAGGTCGCGAAAACTGCTGACCGGCGTGGTCGGCGTCGAATGGTCCATCGTCGCGAGGGTCAGGTCCGGTCGCCGC
This sequence comes from Gammaproteobacteria bacterium, assembly GCA_009937525.1. Lineage (GTDB taxonomy): Bacteria > Pseudomonadota > Gammaproteobacteria > Steroidobacterales > Woeseiaceae > UBA1847. The sequence goes on along the minus strand of JAACFE010000034.1, from coordinate 16,726 downwards.
ACCGCAATGCCGCGCTCCCGGAGCAATGCAAATGCCTGTGGCGTCGTGACCTCGTGGATCAGGTGCAGGTCGATGTACAGCACGGCTGGCGCCGCGGCGGTTTCGGGCACGACGACGTGATCCGCCCATACCTTGTCCAACAGCGTTCTCGCGGCGGCCATGCCCGACTATCCCTGGCGGTCAGATGGTGGCACGGGAGGAATCTGCCCGCCCGGGGCGCGACGTCGCATTGCTCTGCTGCCTGCGCAGCACGCGGTTGATGACCTCGAGGTAGGCCCGCGCCCCGGCCTCGACGATATCGACGCTGGTACCGTGTCCGCGATAGCTGGCGCCGTCGTGCTCGACCGTGACGGTCACCTCGCCCTGGGCGTCTTCGCCGATCGACGTGCTGTGCACCTCGAAATTGCGCAGGACGAGATTGATACCGGTGGCTTTCTCCAGCGCGTGAAACGATGCCGCGATAGGGCCGTCGCCCTGAGCCATGCCCTGGCTCTCATCACCGCTTTCGCCCCTCAGCGTGACGCTGGCCTCGGCGTCCTCGCCGGTACAGGTGCTTACCTGCAGGGACGCCAGTGCCCAGGGCCCTGGCGACGTGCTGTCGGCATTCATGACGATGGCTTCGATATCGCTGTCGTAGACGTCCTTCTTGCGATCGGCGAGCTTCTTGAACTCCTGGAATGCTCGATTGGTTTCGAACTCGTCCAGGTCGAATCCCAGCTCCCGCACCCGGTCCCGAAACGCGTGCCGCCCGCTGTGCTTGCCGAGAACGAGGTTCGAGCGGCTGATGCCGACGTCCCCGGGGCGCATGATTTCGTAGGTGGATGCATGTTGCAGCATGCCGTGCTGGTGAATGCCGGCTTCATGCGCAAACGCATTCTCGCCGACGATCGCCTTGTTGCGCGGGACGTGCATGCCCGTGATGCTCGATACGAGCCGAGACGTCGGGTAGAGCCGGGTAGTGTCTACTGCCGTGTCGAGGTCGAAGAACTCCGCCCGGGTCTTCAGCGCCATGACGACTTCCTCGAGGCTGCAGTTGCCGGCACGTTCGCCGATGCCATTGATCGTGCATTCGATCTGCCGCGCCCCCGCCGCGACGGCGGAGAGACTGTTGGCAACCGCCATGCCGAGGTCGTTGTGACAGTGCACCGAAAGGGTGATTCCGTCGATGCCGGCCACATGCTCCCCGAGATAACGGAACAAGCGGTCGAATTCGCCCGGAACGGTATAGCCGACCGTGTCGGGGATATTCACCGTCGTCGCGCCTGCCTCGATGGCTGCGGAGACGACTTCGGCCAGGTAGGAGAGTTCGGTCCGCGAGGCGTCTTCCGGCGAGAACTCGACGTCGTCGCACAGCTCGCGGGCCATCCCGATCGCGCCGACGGCGCTCCGGATGATTTCCTCCTTGGCCATCTTGAGCTTGTGCTCGCGGTGGATTGCGCTGGTGGCAACGAAGACGTGGATGCGATGCCGCTCCGAACCCTTGACCGCCGCGTGGACTTTTTCTATGTCGTTCGGGTTGCAGCGGGCGAGCCCGCAGATCACGGGGCCGAAATTCTCGTCGGCAATCGCCTTCACTGACTCGAAATCCCCCGGGGAAGCCGCGGGAAACCCGGCCTCGATAATATCGACGTTCAGCTCGGACAACGCCTTTGCGACGCGCAGCTTTTCCCGAAGGGTCATGCTGCAACCGGGCGCCTGCTCACCATCGCGCAAGGTCGTATCAAATATGCGAACCCGCTCAGCTGACATGTGTCCTTCCTCCGGCAACCTACTTAAAAAGGCTATTCTTCCAACCAGTCCATGCGACCGCGAAGTTCCGCACCGACTTTCTCGATCGGGTGCTCGAGGTCGGCTTTCATCAGGCGCCTGAACTCCGGCATGCCGGCTTCGTTTTCGGCGATCCAGTTACGGGCGAACGTTCCGTCCTGGATATCCTCGAGAACCGCTTTCATCTGCTTGCGTGAATTCTCGTCGACCACCCGCGGGCCACTGACCATATCGCCGTAGGCAGCGGTATCGCTAATGAACTTGTGCATCTTGCGGAGGCCGCCTTCGTGCAGGAGGTCCACGATCAGCTTCAGTTCATGCATGACTTCGTAGTAGGCGACTTCCGGCTGGTACCCGGCTTCCACGAGCGTTTCGAAGCCGGCCACGATGAGTTCGGTCGCGCCGCCGCACAGGACGGCCTGCTCCCCGAACAGGTCGGTTTCCGTCTCCTCGGCGAACGTCGTCTCGATGACACCGGCGCGGGCGCCGCCGATGCCGGACGCATAAGCCAGTGCCAGTTTGAGTGCATTGCCGGTTGCATCCTGGTGCACAGCGACGAGGCAGGGTACGCCGTGACCTTCTTCATACTGACGCCGTACCAGCCCCCCGGGACCCTTGGGAGCAATCAGCACGACATCGAGATCGCTGCGCGGCTCGATCTGCTTGAAGTGTACGGCGAAACCGTGCGCGAAAAGCAGGGTCGCACCCTCGGGGATGTTGTCGACGACAGCACCGTACAGGCTCTTCTGCACCATGTCGGGCGTGAGAAACGCAACGATAGCGGCATTCTTTACAGCTTCCCCGGGTTCCATCACCGTGAGCCCGTCGGCTTCCGCCTGCGCCCAGCTGGCGCCATCCCGTCGCAGACCCATGACCACATTGAATCCGCTGTCCTTGAGATTCAGTGCGTGAGCACGCCCCTGGCTGCCATAGCCCAGTATCGTTACCTGCCGATCGGTCAGGCACGTGGCGTCGACATCCGCTTCTGAATACATTTTCATCGTTTCGTTTCCTCGAACAATTCCAGTCAAAAAAAACCCCACAATCCGTGGCGGATGCGGGGCTTACGATTTCCTCTATGGGGATACGCGCTACCCGCCGTGTCTCCTTGTAAGACGAAGCACGAGCGCCGGCTGCGAATCAGGCAGTTCGGGTCGGGCGGTCCGGCTAGCGCGCAAAGTAATCATGCAGTGCATCATGTTGCAAGGTCTGGTGGATGTCAATGTTCGAAAATTCAGTTACTTGTGTTACTAAAATTGTGTGTCGATCCGGATTGGCGGACCATTCCGGACATCTTCAGTTCGTTCATTCGAAAAGGAGAGCGGAGGTGGCCTTACGGCAACAGCGAGGAGAGGTTTGCCCGCGCCGGCTTTATGTTGCAGTTAGGCTGGCGATCCATGAGTCTTATGTTATTCTTGGCGCCCGGAGCGTCGGGACCTGAAGTCGCGAAGGAAATAAGAGGCGGGGAAGCCGGCTTGCAGCGAGCCGGACAGCCAACAAAGAGCAGAGATTTCATCGCCGCGGCGAAGGTGGAGAGGGCCGCGAGCGCAGGCAGGGTCGCTTCAGACGGCACCTGCCTCCATTTGTGCAGGTATTCAGCGGATACATTGCATCCCTCTCCGAAACTATATTTATACAAAAACGAGCTTTAAGGAGCGTCCATGAAACGGTGCATAAGCAGCAGCCGGCGCGTGAGCGCTGCAGTTCTCGCAACTGCGGTAATCACCCTGTCCGGCAGCGTTTTCGCCCAATCCGTCGATCAGGTCTTGCAGGCTGAGCTGCGGCGGTTAAACCTGGCTCAGCAATCCCAGGAGCGGATCAACAATATCGTTGAAGGTACCCGTTCCCTGGAAGACCAGTACCGGGCAATCAATAAGGAAATCGACGGCCTCAGGGTCTACAACCGGCTCATGGTCGCACAGACCGAGGGTCAGAAGGCGGTCCTCGAAGACATATCACTGTCAATGGACCAGGTCGACGTCATCAACAGGCAGATCTTTCCCCTGATGGAACGCATGATCGACGGCCTGGAGCAGTCGGTCGCACTCGACATTCCGTTCCTGATGGAGGAGCGCACCGAGCGTATCGAAAATCTCAAGGACATCATGGAGCGTTCCGACGTCAGTGTTGCCGAGAAATTCCGCAAGGTGATGGAAGCTTTCCAGATCGAAATGGATTTCGGCAGCACCATCGAGCCTTACAAGCAATCTCTCACGCTCGAGGACGGCACGACCCGTGACTACAACATGCTGCGGATCGGGCGTATCGGCCTGTACTTCCAGTCGGAAGACACCAACATTACCGGTCGCTGGGATAACGATATGCGTCAATGGGTGCTGGACAACAGCGCGCGCAACGAGGTCCGCAAGGGCTTGCGCATCGCCAACCAGTTGATTGCACCGGAACTGATCCTGGTGCCGGTCAGCGCTCCGACGGAGGCACAATAATGAAACGCATAACAACAATTATTGCCGCCGGCCTGCTCGTATTCGGAGCCGGTACCGTTCAGGCGCAGGACGATGCACGCAGCATGCAGCAGCTTCTCGAGCTGATCCAGCAGGGCCAGGCACGTGACTCTCAGGAAGCACGTCAGCGCGAAGCCGAATTCGCACGCCGCAAGAACGAGCAGCAGAACCTGCTCAATCAGGCGCGCGCCGAGCGCAATCGCCAGGAGCGGGAGAGTGAGCGGCTCGAGCAACTGTTCGAGGACCAGCAGGCGCAGATCGTCGCCGCCCGCACGGCACTCGATGAGCGTCTCGGCGCTTTGAAAGAACTGTTCGGTGTCCTGCAGACGGTCGCCGGCGACGCTCAGGGTCGCTTTTCGAACTCGCTGACCAATGTTCAGTTCCCGGATCGCGGGGAGTTCCTGGTTGCACTGGGCAGCAAGATGGCGGGCGCAAACTCACTCGCGTCTATCGAGGACATCGAGCGGCTCTGGTTCGAACTGCAGCGGCAGATAACCGAGACCGGCAACATCGTTCGATTCGAACATACGGTTACCCTGGCGAATGGCGAAGAAACTCAGATGCAGATCGCCCGCACCGGCGCATTCAACCTGGCCGGTCCGGTCGGCTACCTGCAGTACGATCCGAGCACCAAGCGTGTAAGCGCACTGCAACGGCAGCCCGAGCAATCCCGCTACACGAATTCCGCTCAGGACCTCGTTGCAGCAACCGAGTCGCCGGTCACGTTCGGCATTGACGTCACCCGCGGCGGAATCCTGGCGCTGCTCGTCGAATCCCCGACGATCCAGGATCGCATCAACCAGGGTGGCATCGTGGGCTACTGCATCATCGGCCTCGGCATTATCGGTTTGCTGATCGCAATCGTTCGGTTCGTCGGTCTCTCCAACGACAGCCGCAAGGTGGCCGCCCAGCTGAAGCGCGACACCGCTGCGACGGACAATCCGCTCGGTCGGGTAATGGCGGCCTACGAGAGCAACAGGGATGCCGATACCGAAACCATCGAGTTGAAGCTCAGCGAGGCGGCGTTGAAAGAGATGCCGCGTCTCACCAAGGGCCTGCTGTTCATCAAGGTCATCTCGGTGGTGGCGCCGCTCATGGGCCTGCTCGGTACCGTCACCGGCATGATCAAGACCTTCCAGGTCATCACGCTGTACGGCGCGGGTGATCCGAAGATGATGGCGGGCGGTATCTCGCAGGCACTCATGACCACGGTACTCGGACTGGTTGTGGCGATTCCGATGGTATTGCTGCACACGATCGTCAGCGGCCAGAGCCGTAAGGTCATCAACATTCTCCAGTCGCAGAGCGCGGGTCTCGTTGCCCAGCATTCAGAGGCGAGTCACTAGGAGAGAGTTCATGCTCTGGCTAACTGACAGTTTCGAGGCCATCCGCGACTTCATGGAGCTCGGTGGCCCCGTCTTAAGGTGGATAGCCGTCGTGATCTTTCTCATGTGGGTTCTCATCGTGGAGCGGATCCTTTATTTCCGCACCTCGATGAGGGCCATGGCGAAAAAGATCCACGACGAGTGGGAATCCCGAGCGGAACGCCGTTCCTGGAATGCGCATCAGATCCGCGAGCTTCTGATTTCTCAGTTCAGTCTGGACACCAACCGGAACATCCCGATGATCCAGACGCTCGTCGCGCTATGCCCGTTGCTCGGCCTTCTCGGTACGGTGACAGGGATGATCAGCGTGTTCCAGGTTATGGCGGTATCCGGGTCCGGCAACGTTCGTGCAATGGCGGCGGGCGTCTCCCAGGCCACCGTACCTACGATGGCAGGGATGGTGGGCGCACTGTCTGGCGTACTGCTGGTTACGATTCTCAGCCGGCGCGCCGAACGCGAAGTGCATTTCCTGGAAGACTCACTGACGATGGATCACTAGAGGAATACGACAATGCGCAAACATGATTTTTCATTTGGCGCCGGGGAAGAGGAAGAGAATGAAATCAACCTGACTCCGATGCTCGACGTCGTGTTCATCATGCTGATTTTCTTCATCGTTACCGCCTCGTTTATCAAGGAAGCCGGTATCGACGTGAATCGCCCGGACGCGCCGGTGACGGAGACCAAACCCGAGGACGCGAACATACTCGTGGCGATTACTGCGGACGACCAGATATTCATCGATCGCCGCCTGATCGACCCTCGCGCTGTGCGTGCGAATATCGAGCGTCTGCATGCCGAGAATCCTGATGGGTCTGTCGTCATTCAGGCGAACAAGAAGTCAACCAACAAGATGCTGGTCTGGGTCATGGACGCATCCCGTCAGGCCGGCGTTTACAATATCTCGATCGCGGACAGTTCGACCTGACGGGTCGATCGGCTGACGACTCGGCATATCAACACAGGATAAAGCCATGCGTAAGAACAAGATGTTCGGCGGCGAAGAGGAGGAGAATGAGATTAACCTGACGCCCATGCTTGACGTCGTGTTTATCATGCTCATCTTCTTCATCGTTACAGCGTCATTCATCAAAGAAGCCGGAATCGACGTCGATCGCCCGGATGCACCCTCGGCAGAATCGCAGGACGACGCCGCCATCCTGATAGCCATCAGCGCGAATGATGAAATCTGGATCGACCGGCGGGAGACGGAACCCAATGCGGTGCGCGGTATGATAGAAAGACTGCATGCCGAAAACCCCAAAGGTTCGATCGTGATTCAGGCAGACGAGGAGTCGACGCACGAAACGCTCGTCGTAGTCATGGAGGCCGCCAAGCAGGCCGGTGTGACCAACGTGGCAATCGCGGCTCTTAATGACTAGGAACAAAAGGGGCGGGGCGCCGGTCTCATAAAGAGGAGATTTGAAAGATGTATGGCCGATACGCATTTTCGATCGTGATCGGAGTCGTGGTTACGATGAGCCTGTTGTTCCTGATGCAGGTCCTGATAGCCACCGGCAAACAGGCGCTGACCAAACCCAGGGATCGCGCCAAGCTCGAGTTCGTGCGGGTGAAGCGTAATGAAGCGCTGAACACAGAGGATTTCACGCCCGAGAAGCCGCCGAAGCCTCCGGAGACGCCGCCCGAGACGCCGCCGCAGGATATGGACAACATCGATCCGACGGCGCCGACGATCAACGTCGCGCCGCCCACCGTGTCGGCGGAGACGTCTATCGGCGGGCCGGGTGGCATGAATATCGCCGAAGGCGATTATCTGCCGATAGTGCGCGTGGCGCCCGTGTACCCGGCAAGGGCGCTGTCGCGAGGGCTCGAGGGCTACGTCGACATGTCGTTCACGGTAACGACGACGGGTACCGTCAAGGATCCGGTCGTCATGTTCTCGACCAGCAGCCTTTTCGAACGGGCCGCTGTCCGGGCCGTGCTGAAGTTCAAGTACAAACCGAGAGTCGTTGACGGCGTGCCTGTCGAAGTGCCCAACGTCAAGACACGCATCACGTTCAAGATCGAGGAATAAGGGATCATCGACCACCTGGCGGATCAGACGATCATTAGGAAACAGTTCGCTATGAGCAAATCGAGCCGAATCACCCCGAAAATCCTTCTCGCGGTTGTTGCGACGGTGTTCGTTGCCGGCAACGCGTTCGCACAGGACGACGAGCGCGCAGAACGCGATGCGCAGAAGACCAAGCAGGCGCAGGCGGTCAGCAAGGAAGTCTACGACAAGATACAGAAGGCGCAGGAGCAGGTGGAAGCGAAGGACTATCAGGGCGCCCTGCGCGCGCTCAACAGTCTGTACAACCCGGACAAGCTGACCGAGTACGAGCAGGCCAATGTGCTCAATTACATCGGCTTCGTGTACTACAACATGGAAGATGTTCAGAACGCGATCCGGACGTATGAAAGGATGGTCGCGATACCCAGTCTCGAGCCGCAAATGGCCAAACAGACGACCTATACGCTCGCACAGCTCTACACGATGGAGGAGCAGTATCAGAAGGCGCTGCAGACACTCGACAGATGGTTCACGATGGAGACCAACCCGGCTCCTGAACCCTTTATTCTCAAGGCGCAAAACCTCTATCAGGTGCAGCGCTACACTGACATGATCGAACCGATCCAGAACGCGATGCGTGTCGCCCGTGAGCGCGACAAGCCCGTCAAGGAGGACTGGTACGTGCTCCTGAATTTCGCGTATTTCCAGGAGGAAGACTACAGGCAGGTTCGTGACATCCAGAAAATCCTGCTCGAGAACTGGCCCAAGAAGCGTTACTGGTTCTCGCTGGCCGGGGCCTACACCGAGCTTGGCGAAGATAACAACCTGATTGCCGCCTATGGTGCTGCTCACGACCAGGGCATGCTGGAAAAAGAATCCGAGCTCGTGACGATGGCACAGCTGTACATGCAGGCTGATGTGCCTTACATGGCTGCGACCTTGCTCGAGAAGGAAATGGGGGCAGGGCGCGTCTCCAAGAACGCCAAGAACTATCGTCTTTTGTCACAGGCCTGGATGCTCTCCATGGAAGACGAGCGCGCGGTACCGGCACTCAAGGAAGCAGCGGGGCTGAGCGACGACGGCGAACTCGACATACGCCTCGGCAATACCTACCTGAACCTCGGCAACTACGACGAATGCATCAATGCCGTGCAGGCGGGCCTGCGCAAGGGCGGCCTCAAGAATCCCGACCATGCGCAGATTTCCCTCGGGATGTGCCTGTACAACAAGCGCCGTTACCAGGCGGCCATCGACGCATTCCGCGCGGCCGCCAAGACACCGCGCTCACGAAAGGGCGCCCAGCAGTGGATATCGGTGATCAATGCCGACGTCGAGCGCAACGAGCAGATCCGGCTCGCCCAGGAAGCTGCAGACAAGAAGCGCAAGGAAGTCGAAGCACGCCGGCAGGCCGCCGACCGGGTCTGATCGCCCGGAAATACCGCAGCCGCGCGTTTGCGGCACTCGAACCGACAGGGGCGTTGACCGGGGCCGGTCAACGCCCCTATAGTTCGCGCCTTTGGAAATAGACAGCTGAGCCCGATGCCGAGAATCACATATATCTCCCCCGACGGCAGCCGCAAGGAAGTCGAAGTCGAAAACGGTTATTCGGTCATGGAAGGTGCCATCAACAACAATATCGATGGCATCGTCGCCGAGTGCGGGGGCGCATGCGCGTGCGCCACTTGCCACAGCTACATCGATGAAGCCTGGCTCGACAAAATTCCGCCCATGGACGACATGGAAGACAGCATGCTCGACGCAGCCTTCGAGCGGAAGCCCAACAGCCGCCTCACCTGTCAGATCGAAGTCAACGACAGCCTCGACGGCCTGATCGTTCACGTCGCCGAAAACGACTACTAGCCCGACCGCCGACGTGCATGACTGCGGCGGTACCAATGATTATCATTCCGGACTCGAAAAGAGCCGATGCACGGCCTCGCTACACCAACAAATCAGGAGAACTGAATGACCATTCAAGTGGGAGACAAGATGCCGAGCGGCACGTTCGGTGTTATGACCGACGCGGGTCCCGGAGCGATATCGACGAACGACCTGTTTTCGGGAAAGAAAGTGGTGCTGGTTTCGGTACCGGGCGCATTCACGCCCACCTGTTCGATGAATCACCTGCCCGGATTCGTCGATCGCGCGGATGAAATCCTGGCCAAAGGTGTCGATACGATTGCCTGCATGGCCGTCAACGACGTATTCGTGATGGATGCCTGGGGTAAGGACCGGGGCGTCGGCGACAAGGTCATGATGCTCGCGGATGGTAACGGCGAGTACGCGCGCGCGCTCGGACTGGAGCTGGACGGCACGGGCTTCGGCATGGGCATGCGCGGCCAGCGCTTCGCGCTGGTGGTGGATGACGGCACCGCAACACACGTGGCGGTGGAGGCCCCGGGGCAGTTCGAGGTCAGCAAGGCCGAGGCTATCCTCGATACGCTGTAGAAGGCCCGCTCGCGGCGCCCTCGCGGGCGCCGCGCCTCAGTTCAGCGCTTCGGTCAGTTCCGGTACGACGCTGAAAAGGTCTCCCACGAGGCCGATGTCAGCAACCTCGAAGATCGGTGCTTCCTCATCCTTGTTGATTGCCACGATCGTTCCTGCGTCCTTGATGCCCGTCAGATGCTGGATCGCGCCCGATATGCCGATCGCGATATAGAGATCCGGCGCAATAATCCGCCCGGTCTGGCCTATCTGCATCTCGTTCGGCACGTAACCGGCATCGACGGCCGCGCGCGAAGCGCCGATACCGGCTTCGAGTCTGTCGGCGAGCTTGTAAATCAGGTCGAAATTCTCCTCGCTCCCGAGCGCTCGGCCGCCGGCTACGACGCGTGACGCCGATTGCAGGTCGGGACGATCGGACTTGCCGGTTTCACTTGCGATGAAACGGGTGTGATCCGGCATCTCCGCAGCAAGGTCGAGAGCTTCGACCGGAGCCGAGTTGCCGCCAGCGACGGCGCGGAAAGACGCTGTCCTCACAGTGGCAATGACCGGCACCCCGCCTGGTACCTCGACGGTGACGACCGCGCTGCCTGCATAGATCGGGCGTTTGAACGTACGCTCGCCCTCGACGCTCATGAGGTCGCTAATCTGGTTGACGCCGAGGAGGGCGGCAACGCGTGGCATCAGGTCCTTGCCGAAGGTCGTGGACGGGCCGAAGATGTATTCGTAACCGTCAGCCAGCTTGACGATTTGCGGCGCGAGCACCGCGGCCAGCGCACCGCGATAGGCTTCGCCCTCGCTGCTGAGCACCCGCGCAACCGAATCCAGCGTTGCGGCCTCCGCCGCGATGTCTCCGGCCGTTTCCGCAAATACGGCAACATCGATCTCTGCGCCTGGGATCTGCGCGGCACAGGCGATGCACTTGGCGGTATTCGGATTGAGGCTCGTGCCGTCGTGTTCGGCGATCAACAGTACCTTGGCCATTACAGTAATCCTTTATCTTTCAGGGCGCTGACGAGACCGGCAACGTCATCGACCATGATGCCGCGCTCGCGGGCGGCCGGCGGCTCGAAGTTTTTTTCGGCAATCGCCGGGCTATCCGGGACCGAGAGCTCGGCCAGCGGGACCTGATCGAGCGGCTTCTTCTTCGCCTTCATAATGTCCGGGAGCTTCACGTAGCGCGGCTCGTTGAGGCGCAGATCCGCTGTCACGACGGCGGGCAGGTCGACCTCGATGATGTCGAGCCCCGCATCCACCTCACGCGTCACCCGCGCGCTGTTCCCATCGAACTCCAGCTTCGATGCGAAGGTCGCCTGCGGCCGATCCCAGAGCGCGGCCAGCATCTGTCCGGTCTGGCTGTTGTCGTCGTCGATGGCTTGTTTTCCCAGGATCACCAGCTCGGGATTCTCACGCTTGACGATCTCGAGAAGCGCCCGTGCGCCGCTCAGCGGGTCCGGCGCTTCCGCCGTCTCGACCAGTATCGCCCGGTCGGCACCCATCGCCAGTCCGGTACGGAGCTGTTGCTGGGCGTCCCCGGAACCGATCGACACTATGACGACCTCGTTGGCTTCGCCGCGCTCCTTGATACGCAGCGCCTCTTCAAGGGCGATCTCGTCGAACGGATTGATGCTCATCTTGACGCCTTCCGTTTCCACGCCGCTGCCGTCTCCCTTTACGCGCACGCGAACGTTGTAGTCCACGACACGCTTCAGGCCTACCAGAATCTTCTCCACCAGACTGTCTCCGTTGCTTGTTTTTGCTCGCCGGGCAGGCACCCGTCGGCACACGGGATCGCTATTGTCTACGAGGCCAGCGGGGTGTACAAGGCATGTAGCCGGGAGATGCCCGTATTGACAAATGAACGTTTCGGAAAGACATGGCCTGCTGACGACCAGCGATGATCTCGCCGCCTGCCTGGGGCAACGGAACCTTCGTATCGTCGATTGTCGCTTCGATCTCATGGCGCCCGATGCGGGTCGCGAAGCCTGGCTCGCGGCCCACATTCCGGGTGCCGTCTACGCCCACCTCGACGAGGATCTGTCCGGTCCCGTCACGGCCGACAGCGGCCGACATCCATTGCCGAACGTTGCCGATGCCATTGCGACGTTTTCCCGGCTGGGTATCGATGCCGATAGCCGTGTCGTGTGCTACGACGCCATGGGCGGGGCTATCGCGTCCCGTGGCTGGTGGATGTTGCGCTGGCTGGGACACCGGGAGGTGACCGTTCTGGACGGGGGATTGCAGGCCTGGCTCGCGCGGGACCTGCCACTCGAGTCCGGCAGGCAAGAGGTGGCGCCGCGTGACTTCCGGGGCGCCACAGACGCCGGACGAGTATTGACCTCGTCGGATATCCTCGCGAATCTGGATGCCGCGGTCGGGTTCCCGCTCGTAGACGCAAGGGATGCCGCGCGCTTTCGCGGTGACGTGGAGCCGATTGACACGAGGGCAGGGCACATACCCGAAACGCTGAATCTGCCATTCACCGCCTGCCTGAATGATGACGGCACCTGGCTGGACCCGGACGCCCTGCGGCGTCTGCTGGGGCCGTTGCTCGGCGACGACGAGGACGTCCCGTGGGCCGTGATGTGCGGTTCCGGGGTCACTGCATGTCACCTCGCGATCTCCGGCCTCCTCGCGGGCTACAGTGAGCCGCGCCTTTATGTCGGTTCCTGGAGTGAGTGGATCCGCGATCCGTCCAGGCCGGTCGGATCCGGGCCCGCCGGGTAGGTACAAATGCGGCCGCGGTTTCTGCGGAACAGGCGTAAACTTAATGCCTGTCCCGGGTTTCGGCCGGCTGATCCGGCGGCCGGCTGCGATTGACGCCAGGGCACCTGAAATCGGGCCTGACGTGCAATAAAAATGAAGTTAAAACAACTTATTATTGGTATTACTTCAAGTGCTCTAGTAGCGTGTGCCGGCTCCCAGGGACCCGAGAACGCGGCAAGTTCCGACGTGGTCACGGGGCGTCCGGATTGCATCTCGACAAGGACTATCCGAGACTATCGGGTACTGGACGACGCCAACCTCGTGGTCACGACCGGCGCAAGTCAGAAGTATCACGTTTCGCTCAGTCGCCGGGCACACGGCCTGAGGACGTCATGGAAGATTGGCTTCCGGTCCACGACCGGCCGGGTTTGCGGCGGCTTCGACGATATAATCGTCGATGACGGCTTCGGCCCCGAGCACATACGCATTGCGGGCATCACGCAGTTGACGCCCGAAGAATACGAACAATTACTGGTCGCGTTCGGCAAGAAGGAACCGGCCACCGCACCAGCCCCGGCGATGAAAAGTGTCGAGAGCGCCGAGGTAGAAGAGCTGGACTGACTTGTTCGCATACAGATGGACATGTCGGTCACGCAATCCGCAATCTCCGTGCGGACCCACCCGGCCAGCTGTAAAGCTGGCCGGGTTTTTACTGCCCGGGGTTGACCGGTGACCGGTCCCCTGTCGTCGATCCGGGTACTCGATCTGTCGCGGGTGCTGGCGGGTCCCTGGGCTACTCAGCTGCTCGCCGATTACGGCGCCGAGGTCGTCAAGATCGAGCGACCCGGGCGGGGCGATGACACGCGCCAGTGGGGACCGCCCTGGCTGCACGAGCCGCGTGACGGGCCGGGCCGCGAGTCCGCCTATTTTCTAGCGACGAATCGCAACAAGCGCTCACTCACAGTGGACCTGGCCTCGAACGAGGGGCAGGGCCTGGTGCGTGAACTGGCGGCAAAGGCGGACGTCATCGTGGAGAACTTCAAGGCAGGAACACTCGGTCGCTGGAAACTGTCCCCTGAGGTCCTGAGGCGGGAAAACCCCGGCCTGATCGTGTGCACGATTTCAGCTTTTTCGCGCGACGGTTCGCGCGCCTCGGAACCGGGCTACGACGCGATGGTACAGGCCGCCGGCGGGTTGATGAGCATCACCGGTGCGCCGGATGAAGACGGCGGGGAGCCGCAGAAGGTCGGTGTCGCAATCGCGGATATCATGTGCGGCATGTACGCCGCCACGGCGATCATCGCCGCGCTGCACGAACGGGCCAGCAGCGGGCGAGGGCAGTCAATAGAGGTGCCGCTCTACGACAGCCAGGTTGCGTGGCTCGCGAACCAGGCCATGAATTTCCTGATCGGTGGTGTCGTTCCCGGCCGCCTCGGCACCGCGCACCCGAATATCGTCCCCTACCAGGCCTTCAGGACCGCCGACGGATTCATCATGGTCGCCGTTGGAAACGACCGGCAATTCGCCGAGTGCATGCGGTGTTGTGGTGCCCCCGAACTTGCCGATGATCCCCGCTTCCTTCGTAATGAAGACCGACTCGCCAACCGGGGCGCACTGATTTCGCTGATGAGTGACGCGCTCGAGCGCGAATCGTCGGCCCACTGGCTGCGCCGACTGGCGGAGGCGGCCGTACCGTGCAGCCCGATAAACGACCTGGCCCACGTGTTCTCCGGCGCCTATGCCGAGGAGTGCAAATTTGTCCGGACCGTGCCGCACCCCTATGACGAGACATTGCCAACCGTTGCCAACCCCGTCAGGTTCTCGTCCGACGGCGTCAGCTACCGATCCGCGCCGCCGTTACTCGGCGAGCATTCCGAGGCGGTATTGGCGGATTGGTTAGGCTATTCTGCAGAAACGATTTCACAGTTGAAGAAAGCGGGAACGATTTGAGCGTTACAACGTTGAAAAAGGGCAGGAGAAACCTCGATCCCATCGCCGCAAGCACTGCGCTGGGCGAGGTCAAGTACGAGATTCGCGGCCAGCTCGCCAATCATGCCCACGAACTCGAGAAGCGGGGTTACGAGATCATTTCGCTGAATATCGGCAACCCGGGACTGTTCGGATTCCGGACGCCGGAGACGATGCGGCTCGCGATGATCGAGAATCTCGGCCAGGCGGAAGCCTACTGCCATCAGAAAGGCATCTTTCCCGCTCGCGAGGCGGTGGTCATGCAGCAGCAGAACCGTGGCATCCACCACGTCAGCGCCGAGGAGGTCTTCATCGGCAACGGGGTCAGCGAGCTTATCGACCTGTCGCTGCGGGCCTTGCTGAACCCCGGCGATGAGGTCCTGGTACCGAGCCCAGATTATCCACTGTGGTCGGCTGCGGTTGTCCTGAACGGAGGCGTGCCGCGATATTACGATTGCCTGCCCGACAAGGAATTCATGCCGGACCCCGCACAGATCCGCGACCTGATAACGGATCGCACCCGCGCCATCGTACTCATCAATCCGAATAATCCGAGCGGCGCGGTTTACGACCGGGCGACCCTGGAGCAAATTGCCGACATTGCCGCCGAAACCGACGTCGTCGTGCTCGCGGACGAGATTTACGACCAGATGGTCTACGACGATGCGGAGTTCATCCCGTTTGCAACCCTGGCCGGCGACGGTGTCGTCTGTCTGACGTACTCGGGTCTGTCAAAGGTCTACAGGGCCTGCGGATATCGGGTCGGCTGGTGCGTTTTTGGCGGGGATATTGAGCGAGCTCGTGACTACATACACGGCATGGAACTGCTGGCTGCACTTCGGCTATGCAGCAACGTCCCGTCACAGTGGGCTGTGCAGACTGCGCTGGGCGGCTTCCAGAGCATCGGCGAACTCGTGCAGCCCGGCGGACGCCTGTACCAGTCCCGCCAGTGCATTATCGAGCGCGTGGCAGGAAGTCCGTATCTGAGCCTCGTCGCCCCCATGGGAGCGATGTACGCGTTCGTAAGGCTGCACAAACGATTCGACGGCAGACTGGATGATCAGCAGTTCGCACTCGAATTGCTCGAGAAGCGCCACGTTCTCGTTGCACCGGGCAGCAGTTTCAACACGACTTACACGGATCACTTCCGGATAACTACCTTGCCCAACCCCGACACGCTGCATACGGTATTCGACCGAATCGACGACGTGCTCGTTCATCACGCCTGAGTCATGTATGACTGGGTACCCGACGTCTGCGACGATTCGTCACAGGTAGTGACCGTACAACCAGCGACAGATCGCAGGCGGCAAGGACGCCTGGCTGACGCCCGTTATCCTCGCCTGGCCGGATTGGCTGTCGCGACTCCTGGCGTCCGGCGAACCCACAAGGCAGCCGGCCCGGCTGTCTTCCCATCAGAGCCGTGTACTTTGGGAGATCGTTCTCCGCGAAGTGATCGACGATCCCTTGGTCAATATCCCGACGCTAACGCGGCACGCTCGCGACGCCTGGAAAAGCCTGCACGAGTGGCAGGTTCCGTTCGAAGAATGTGTATCCGCGGCGAGTAGCCGTGACCAGCGTGTGTTTGCCGACGCCGCATCGCGGTACCGTGACCGACTTGCCGCACAGGACTGGATTGACGAGGCGATGCTGGGGGCCAGGGTCACCGCGGCCATCCGGGCGGGCGCACTGCCGGCGCCGCACCGGGTTGTTCTTGCCGGCTTCGATCGCACGACGCCGGAGGTCGACCGCTTGCTCGACGCACTGCGTGCAGCCGGCACGACTGTCGAAGTGGCAGCAGTCGCGGCAGCCGGGCGCGATACCCGCTTGGTCGCCTGCGACGATCCCGATGCGGAACTCCGGTCGGCCGGTGCCTGGGCCTGCGAGCAACTCCGGGAACACCAGGGCCGACACGTCGCTATCGTCGTTTCGGGACTTGAGCAGGACGCCGAGCGCGCCGGACGCCTTGTGCGCGAAGG
>JAACFE010000033.1 GCA_009937525.1 Gammaproteobacteria bacterium | reverse complement strand
CGAGAACGGTGACATCGGCACCAAGGCCAATGGCCATGTCCGCCGCATTCATCCCCGACACGCCGCCGCCGATGATTACAACCTTGCCCGGCTTCACGCCCGGCACCCCGCCGAGCAGCACGCCGCGGCCGCCGTTGGCCTTCTGCAGCGCAAACGCGCCCGCCTGGATTGACAGGCGGCCGGCGACTTCCGACATCGGCGTCAGCAACGGCAAGGATCCATCCTTCGCCGTGACGGTCTCGTACGCGATAGCGGTTGTGCCCGACTTGACCAGCGCTTCCGTCTGCTTCGGGTCCGCCGCAAGGTGCAGGTACGTGAACAGCACCTGGTCTTCGCGCAGCATCGCGCACTCGTTCAGCTGCGGCTCCTTGACCTTGACGATCATTTCCACGGCGGCAAATACTTCCTCCGCCGTCTCGACGACCTTCGCACCGGCCGCTTCGTAGTCCACGTCCGTCATGCCGATACCGATGCCGGCATTCGTCTCCACGACGACCTCGTGGCCGTCGTGCACCAGCTCGCGCACCCCCGCCGGCGTCATGCCGACGCGGAACTCGAGCGTTTTGATTTCCTTAGGTACCCCTACCTTCATGTGATCTCTCCCCGCGCCCACGGTTTCGATTAAGACTGACACGATACCGGGGAAATCACGCCATTTGATTGCAAACTGGATGACTATCGGGCGATTTTGTGGCAGTTTCTGTCTTCTAACTATCTTTTTTAGCAATTTTCTGCTGTGCAACTGGACAAATACGACAGAGCGATCCTCGAGGCCCTGCAGGAGGACGGCCGCATCAGCAACGTGCAGCTCGCGGCCAGAGTGAACCTGTCGGAGTCCGCGTGCCTGAGGCGCGTGCGGGCGCTCGAGGACGAGGGCTACATCGACCGCTATGTCGCACTCGTCAACCAGTCGCGCGTGGGTCTCGGCGGCAACGTGCTCGTGCACATCGGGCTGCACCGGGAGGAGCAAAGCGAGCTCGCGGCCTTCGAGGCCGCGGTGCGCAACATCCCCGAGGTCATGGAGTGCTACCTGATGACGGGCGAATTCGACTACCTGCTGCGCGTGGTCGTCGCCGACATGGCCGACTTCGAGCGCATCCACAAGGAAGCGCTCACGCGCCTGCCCGGCGTCGCGCGCGTCAACTCCAGCGTGGCCATCCGCACGGTGCAGAAGAAGACCGAGCTGCCCCTGCGCTAGGCCGGTCGCGGTTCGAGAACCGCTCCTACGGTTCGCCCCACAAGCCGTAGGAGCGGGCGTGGGCCCGCAACCCGATCGCGGTTCGAGAACCGCTCCAACAGTTCGCCCCACAAGCCGTAGGAGCGGGCGTGGGCCCGCGACCCGGTCGCGGTTCGAGAACCGCTCCAACAGTTCGCCCCACAAGCCGTAGGAGCGGGCGTGGGCCCGCGACCCGATCGCGGTTCGAGAACCGCTCCAACAGCACCAGCGTCTGCGCCAACCATTCGTGCGGTGGCAGGGTATCGTCAGATACGGTACGGTGTTTGTTCTCCCGAACCACCAGGTAAACGTGATGGCTGCTCCGGCAGATTCTGTCCATCGTAATGCCGTCGATACACTCTCGGCGCAGTACAGGCGCGTGCGCGGGCAGAGCGAGACTCTGACACGGACGCTCGCGCCCGAGGACACGGTGGTGCAGTCGATGGCTGACGTGAGCCCGACGAAGTGGCATCTCGCTCACGTGACCTGGTTCTTCGAGCGCTTCGTGCTCGAGTCCTTCGCGCCCGGCTACGAGCGCCTGAACGACGACTACGACTACCTCTTCAACTCCTATTACTACACGGCCGGCCAGATGCATGCCCGGCCGAGGCGCGGGCTGCTCTCGCGCCCGACGCTCGAGCAGGTGTTCGATTACCGCGCTCACGTCGATCAGCACATGCTGCGCTTGCTCGGCGAACGTGGCGACGACAGGGAACTCGCGGCCGTCGTCACGCTCGGCCTCAATCACGAACAGCAGCACCAGGAACTCCTGCTCACCGACATCAAGCACGTGCTGTACCAGAACCCGCTGCAGCCGGCCTTCGATCCGGAGCTGCCGGTGCCGTCTCCCGGGACGGCCTCCGCGTACGCGTTCCTGAAAGGTGCGAGTGGCATCCACCGGGTCGGGGCCGAGGGCAACGGCTTCTGTTTCGACAACGAGACGCCGCGCCACGATGCGCTCCTGCACGAGCACCGGATCGGCACGCGGCTCGTCACCAACGGCGAGTTTCGCGAGTTTGTAACAGATGGCGGCTACGCCGAGTCGACGTTGTGGTTGTCCGACGGCTGGGCCACGGTCAACCAGGAGGGATGGGAGCGGCCGCTGTACTGGAGCGCGGACCTGGCGAGCGAGTTCACGCTCGGGGGCGTCCGCGCGATCGAAGACAATGCACCCGTGACTCACGTCAGTTTTTACGAAGCGGATGCGTATGCACGCTGGGCCGGCGCCCGGTTGCCGACGGAGTTCGAGTGGGAAACGGCAGCGGCCAACGAGCCCGTGGAAGGCAACCTGCTGCGGTCCGGGTTCCTGCATCCCGTGCCGGGCGCGGGCGCAACCCAGTTCTTCGGCGACGTGTGGGAATGGACGTCGTCGCCGTACGCACCCTACCCCGGCTTCGTGCCGCTCGGCGGGTCGCTCGGCGAGTACAACGGCAAGTTCATGTGTAACCAGATGACGGCACGCGGCGGGTCCTGCGTGACGTCGGGCGAGCACGTCAGGGCAAGCTACCGCAATTTCTTCTACCCCCACCAACGCTGGCAATTCTTCGGTATCCGGCTGGCGAAGGACGGGTATGGCTAAGAATGCTGCACAAAAAATCATGGCTGACGACGAGCTCGACGCACTGATCGACGGCCTCAGCCAGCCGGAGAAGATGATCTCGCCGAAGTACTTTTACGACGAGCGCGGCTCGCAGTTGTTCGAGAAGATCACCCGCCTGCCCGAGTACTATCCGACCGAGACCGAGCTCGGCATCATGCGGGACAATATCGGGGAGATCGCGAGCCTTGTCGGCAAGCAGGCGAGCCTGATCGAGTTCGGCAGCGGTTCCAGCCTGAAGACACGCGTGTTACTGGAACACCTCGACGAGCTTGCCGCCTACGTGCCCGTCGACATATCGGAAGATCACCTGCTCGAGTCTGCGCAGCAGATTCGCAAGGAGTTTCCCGGCCTCGACGTGCTGCCTGTCGTCGCCGACTTCACGCACCCGTTCCGGTTGCCTTCTCCGACAGTCATGCCGGTGCGCAACATCGTGTATTTCCCCGGCTCGACCATCGGCAATTTCACGCACGATGCGGCGCATGAGCTGCTGCTTGTCATGCACGAGGAGGCCGGTGCCGGCGGCGCGCTGCTGATCGGCGTCGACCTGCAGAAAGATCCGGTGATCATAGAGCGCGCCTACAACGACAGCGTCGGCGTGACGGCCGAGTTCAACCGCAACATGCTGCGGCACCTGAATCGCGAATTCGGCGCGGACTTCGACGTGGACGCATTCGCCCACAGCGCCGAGTACAACGAAGACGAAGGACGCATCGAGATACGCCTCGTCAGCGAACGCCACCAGGAATTCACGCTGGGCGACGCGTCATTCTCGATCGGCAAGGACGAGGCCATCCTCACCGAGTACTCTCACAAGTACACGCTCGATGGTTTCGCCGCGATGGCGCAGACCGCCGGCTTCACGGTGGAGCGGGTATGGATGGACGCCGAGCGCCTGTTCAGCGTGCAGTACCTCGTCCGCGACTAAGCGGGCCGTTGTCGCGGTTCGAGAACCGCTCCTACAGTTCGCCCCATAGCCGGTTAGGAGCGGGCCTTGGCCCGCGATTGCGGTTCGAGAACCGCTCCTACAGTTCGCCCCATAGCCGGTAGGAGCGGGCCTTGGCCCGCGATCGCGACCCGGCGACCTACGACTCCGGCGGCACGTACTCCTCCGGCGCGGCCGAACCGCCGCCGAAAAAGAACTTCTCCATCTCGGTTTCCAGGAACTTGCGCGCGTCAGGCTCGATCGGCGTGAGGCGATACTCGTTGATGAGCATGGTCTGGTGCGAGAGCCAGCGCTGCCAGGCCTCCTTCGACACGTTGTCGTAGATCCGCTGACCCAACTCTCCCGGGTACGGTGCCCAGTCCAGGCCTTCGGCTTCTTTGCCGAGAATGACGCAATGAACGGTTCTAGCCATGGTTTCTCAATTCGTCCGTGTTGCTGAGTGTTTCGATCAGCCTCATCACCGGGGCGGCGATCCCTCCCGGGGGTTCGTCGCCGGGCCGGTACCAGGTCGAGTCGTCGTAGTCGGCTACTTTACTCGACACGGCATCGATTCGCACAACGACCGGCGCGATGTCCAGATCGTAATGGCTGAAGCTGTGACGCAGCGTGTCCCAGCTCTCCACCTGCACGGCTTCCGCCCGGAGGTGCTCCGCACACCAGTCGCCGACGTCGCCGACCTCCGGGAAGCTCCAGAGCCCGCCCCAGATTCCGGAGGCCGGCCGGCGTTCGAGATAGACCGCGCCGTCCGCGACGGCCAGCACCATGGTCGTCTCCCGCAGCGGCTTTTCCTTTTTCGGCTTGCGCCCCGGGAACCGTTCGACCTCACCGCGCGATAACGCGATGCAGTCGTCATTGACCGGGCACCTTGCGCAGGCCGGCCTGGAGCGCGTGCACAAGGTCGCGCCGAGGTCCATCATCGCCTGCGTGTAGTCGCCGACCCGGTCCGCCGGGGTCCGCGCGTCGGCCAGGTCCCAGAGCGCTCTTGCGACAGCCGTCTTCCCGGGCCAGCCTTCGACGGCCGCATGCCGCGCCAGCACGCGCTTCACGTTGCCGTCGAGGATGGGATGGCGCTGGTCGGACGTGAGCGCGAGTATTGCGCCCGCCGTCGAGCGGCCGATGCCCGGCAGTTCCGACACCGCCTCGATCGTCGCCGGGAAGCGGCCGTCGTGCTCGTCGCGGATAATCTCCGCCGCGCGGTGCAGGTTGCGTGCGCGAGCGTAGTAGCCGAGCCCGGACCAGTGCTGCAGCACCTCGTCCAGCGCCGCATCGGCGAGGCGAGCCACGTCCGGGAAGCGCTGCATGAATCGCATGTAATAGGGGATTACGGTCTGCACCTGCGTCTGCTGCAGCATGATCTCCGAGATCCAGACGCGATAGGCGTCGCCGGAGTTCTGCCACGGCAGGTCCCTGCGGCCGTGGTCGTCGTACCAGCGAAGCACGCGCGCCGCGAAGTCAGTCGCCATCAGGCACGTATTCCCGGGCAATGGCTTCGATGCGATCGATCGCGTTGATGCCGCCGTTCTTCAGCTTGCTCTTCAGAATGGCCGGCCCGATCAACGGCGGGATGAAGAACTTCGGCTTCATCCGGAAAGCGTAGATCACGACGGTGCCGTCGGCCTCCTCGTGAAACTCCCAGCGCTCGTCGCTGACCTCGAAGTCGCTTTTTTCCGGGTCCGCCTTCGCCTCGATGAACTTCAGCGGTTCATGCTCGACGTAGCCGTAGCGTTCGAAGGACTTGCAGAAGAACCAGAGACAACCGCGATTGAGGCTGTAATAGCGTCCGCGGCCGTCC
Source organism: Gammaproteobacteria bacterium (assembly GCA_009937525.1). Taxonomy (GTDB): domain Bacteria; phylum Pseudomonadota; class Gammaproteobacteria; order Steroidobacterales; family Woeseiaceae; genus UBA1847. The sequence continues at coordinate 22,139 of JAACFE010000033.1, read as the reverse complement.
GGCGCGGGCTCGAGATTCCGGGACTCGACGATGATGCTCGAGAACTTCGTCGACTCGTCCCAATCGAGGAGCAAAGCGAAGATCTTCTCGATGTCCACGTCGAACCACGCCTCGGAACGCATCAGGTAGGTTCCATCGACGTGATCGACGGTTACCTCGCGCAGCGTCGCGGCGCCGGCAAAGGCCGGCAGTGCGATGATGAGAAGAAGCACTGTCCGCATGGTCAGTCGCCGCCGAGAAGATCCTTCAGGCGCTTCTTGGCTTCGTCCTTCAGCTGATCCTCCAGGTCTTTCTCTTCCTGTGGCTCCTCGCCCTCCGGCGGAGCCTCCTTCTCCTCGTCGCCGAACAGCTTGTCCATGATGACTTTCCTGGCTTCCTCCTCGGCGCGGTCCTTGAGCATCTCCTCGACGTCCGGCCTGATGACCGGGTCGGCGAGCGGCCCGGTGATGCGGAACGGGATCACCGCCTTCGTAAAGTCATCGAGTTCTTCCTGGCTGACGTCCGTCACGAATTCAGGCTTCTCGAGGAAGCGGCCGGTGGCGGTGTAGTCCACGGTGGCCTCGACGAAGTTGACCGAGCCCTTGCCGCTTACCTGCATGAACGGCAGCTCCGCGAAGAAGTCGTCATTCTGCATGACGCCGTCGGTAACCTTGCCGCTGGCCTTCATCGAACTGAACTGCGTGCGCGGGGTGGCGGGTGCCTTCGGGGCGGCTTCGCCCCTGACCAGCGCGCGTGCCTTGCGCAGCTCGTACCAGACGTCCGTTCCCTCCCACGCGCCGTCGATCAGCTCGATCGACAGGTTGCCGTCGAGATCACGGCGGATCGCGTCCATGTCGGCGCCGCTGCCGCCCAGCCTGAATGTGCCGTTGACGGTCCCGGTGACGTTTTCGACGTCGTACATGGCCTTCATCATCGGCTCGAGACTGACGTCCTCGATGTTCTCGTTCACCGAGATCGAGGGCACCTTGCCGGACGCGTCGATGCGCACATCACCGCGGTAGCCGCCGTCGAAGAAATCGGCGGCGATCGGGTGCATGCGCAACCTGCCGTCCGCGGAATTGACGCCGAGCGTCACTTTCTCGAAGAGGATCTTTCCGAGGCTTGCTGTGGCGATCGTGAGATTGCCGCGTGCATTCAATGCGCGGATCAACTCCACGGGTATCTCGACGGTCTCGCCACCGGCTTCCCCGGCAGACGCCTCTTCGCCGGCGGGCGCCATGTAGCGTGCGATGTCTATCTCGTCCCCGGCAAGGTCGAGCTCGATCGTCCCGTCTGCGCTGCGCGGCAGGCTCAGCCTGCCGGTGAAGGTGGTGTCGTCGATGACGAGCTTCAGATCGGATAACGTGATCGCCTTCGCACCGACCTTTGCCCTGGCATCGACGATGAGCCTGTCGAGCACGTCGGGATCCGCCGTCGGCGGCGCTTCGATGGCGAGTTCCTGCATCAGTGTGCGCGGCGAGAATGCCGCGATGCTGATCGCTGCTGCCGGCTGGGGATCGCCGGCGTACGAGAACGGCTCCACGTCGGCCTTCAGGTCGACGCTCATGAGTTCGAGGTTGATCTCGCCGACCTCGGCCGTCTGCGCCTCGGTCTGCAGGCGAATCGCAGGCGCGGCAAAACGGAACGTCGCCGGCACCTCGAGAGCGCCCTCGACGCGGCCACCGATATCCAGGTCGTCGATCGCAACCGTGGCAGCATCCGTATCGAAGGCGACCGTGACGCCGATCTCTACCTGGCCCGACAGGCCTGCGGGATCGAGCCTGAACGCGAAACCGCCCTCGAGCGGCACGGCCTCGCCCGCGGCGATACGCCCGGTGCCGAGGTTGATATTGGTCAGCTCGAAACGGTCGCCGCTGCCTGCATCGCTGTAACTCAGCGCGGCATCCGTGACGGCGACACTCGCGATGTCGATCGTTGCGCTGGGCCCCTCTGCCTGCACATCCGGCCCCGCGGGTTCGGCCGCCGGCGCATCACCCGCCTCGCCCAGGTCCTCCCAGTTTCCGGTGCCGTCCTTCCGCACCTGCAGGTTGACGCGCAGGCTGTCGAGCGCGGCGGTCCCGACCACGACCTCGCGCCGCAGCAGCAACGGCATGACCCGGACGCTGAGCCGTGCCGACTCGAAACTCGCGAACGGTGTGTCATCGAAGCCCGGCGCATTGCCGAGCCGCGTCCTGCCTAGCTCGATCGCCAGCCACGGGAACAGGGTCAGCCCGACGTCTCCCTCGATGACCAGATCGCGGCCGGTCGTCTCTTTGACGCCCTCCGAAATCGTGTCCTTGTAGTCGTTGGGATCGAATACCAGTACGAATACGATCGCGGCGAAAATCGCGAGCGCGATAGCCGTGGCGGCGAGGATGCCAACAATCTTGAGTGCGCGGCTCATGAACCCGGTCCTTAGTTGGGGGACCGCTTAGGGTAACAAATTGCCGTGTCACGAGGTGTGCCTGCGCACACGAAAAAGGCCGCTTACGCGGCCTTTTTCGTGCTGCATTTCCTGCGCGGCGTATTCGCGGCTCACTCCTTGCACATCGTGATACCGCCATTCAGCGTCGCGATATTCACCCTGCCGTCGCCGTCACCCTCGGTGAACCTGAGCTCCCAGCCGGGCGCGTACTTGCTGGTCCTTTCCGGCTTCGGCCCGAAGCAGTTCCTGATGCCGCCGTTGAAACTTTCGACGTCAATCTCCGCAGACACGTCGCCAATGAAGTTGACTTCGACCCTGCCATTCACCGTCTCGGCTTCGAGATCTCCGCCCTTGCGCAGGTTCGACTTGAAATCGATGCGGCCGTTGACGGTTTCCAGCGCCGCATCCGAGAATGATCCGCCGCCCACCGCGATCTTGCCGTTCACGGTTTGCAGGTCTATCACGCCGGACAGGTCACGCACCGAAACGCTCCCTGATACCGACGTGAGCTCGGCCTCGGAGTCCGCGCCGCTGCCGACGACGTCGATGTCACCGCTGACGGTCTCCGCCTCGAGTTCGGCCGCGAACATCTTCGTGGTTACGTCACCGCTGACCGATTGCAGCTCCTGTTCGCCTTCGACGCCCCCGACATCGATAACCGCACTTACGGTTGCAACGTCGACGCTGCTCTTTTCCGGAACCCGTACCGTGATGTAGCTCGAGGTCGAGCGTCCGCCACTCCTCTTGCCCTTTACCGGCTTTACCTTGACCACGACGGTGTCGCCTTTACGCTCGAAGATGAATTCCTCGACCTCTTCGCCGAGCGTACCGGTCACCTCCACCGCGTCTCGCGACCAGCCTTCGACCGTCACGGAACCGGACGTATTGTAGATTTCCACTTTGCCGTCCGCGTTCGCATCGAGCACCTGGTCGATCTCTTCGGCGCTGACAGGGACTGAAAGTAACAGCCCGGCACTCACTAAAATCAATTTCTTCATGTCTCTACTCACTTGCAATGTGCGTCGCGTCCGGCGGCGCATCAGATATCACGGCGTGACATGACGCTCTGCGTCACACCACCTACCTTGTGCATCACGTTCAGTTCCTCGTGATACGTCTTCATAAGCAGATCCTGCAGCAGGACGTTATCCGGATCCTCCTGCAGCGCTGCATTAATTTCGTCGATCGCCGAGCGGATGACCTCGAGGCTCTGCTCGACGTCCTGGCGCTCCTCCGGCGAGAGGCGGACCAGTTCCTGCTCGAACCGTTCAACCATATCGGCGCGCGTATCGAGATAATCGCTGCCGAGCGTGTAAGTGCTGCCGAACGCCGCGCGCGCGAACGTGTACTCCGGCGCGGGCTGCGGAATCATCACGGGCTGATCATCCTTCACCACCAGGTAAGTCAGGCCCGACGATGCGCCTATCAACAATACGACCGCTGCAGCCTGGGCGAACATCGGCGTCCAGCGTGAACGCTGCGGCGCCGGCTCCGTAATTGCGAGTTCGATGTCCGGCCACAGATCGCGCTGCGGCTGAATTTCCGTTGCAAGCTGCCTTGCGGCTGCCGTCAATTTGTCGTCGCGTTCTTCGTTCATGCTTCGAAACCCTGTTCCTTTAGCTGCTGGGCCAGTAACCGCCTGGCGCGATGCAGCTGTGCCTTGCTCGTGCCAACCGCGATGCCGAGCATGTCGCTCGACTCCTCGTGGCTGTAGCCGTAAACGGCATTCAAAACGAACACGTGTCGCGCGCCCTCGGGGAGCCTGTCAATCGCGTCGGAGAGATCGCGCAATTCACCGTTGTCAGCGATCGATGCCGGCGATGACGACGTCTCGGCCACGACCTGGATGCGATCCTGCTCGCGCTTTGACTTGCGTATCCGGCCAAGCACCGTGTTGACCGCAATCCGGTGCATCCAGGTGCCGAAAGCGCTCTCGCCGCGAAATTTCGCGAGCTTGTTCCACGCCTGTATGAAGGCTTCCTGGGCACAATCTTCCGCCTCGCTCACATTGCCCGTCATGCGCAGGCAGATACCGTAGACACGATCGATATGCTCCCTGTAGAGCATCTCGAAAGCGCGCGTATCGCCGCCCCGCGCCCTGGCAATCAGTGCTGCCTCTCCCGGCATAACTATCGCTGTCCTCGAAACCAGACTCCGTATATTGTCGCCGGTTTCTGCCATCAAAAGCGCGGCCATCCACCAAATCTCCCCAATTCCTGTAATTTGGATGCCCGCGCCCGCCCAAGGGTTTAAAAGATCGTCCGCTCCGGACGGCAAAATCCGGCTTAAGCGCCTGTGTTTGCTCGCGATTCTGTTATCATGCGTCTGGCCCGGTTCGATGTGCTGGCCAACCTCTGGGGACAACAGAACCAAAACAATCTATGTCGGGGCATTCTATTCTCTACCTGGGGCGCAGTGATTTTGCGTCAGAGTACCTGGCGGAGCTCGAGACGCTGCCTTGCTGTACGATGCTCGCGCGTTCCCCGGAGCTGAACCTGCCGCTCGAGAACCACGAGTTGCTGGACATCGTGTTGCTCGAGGCGAGCCCGGTGATCGCGCAGTCGGGCAATTCCCTGTCCGCCCTCATCCACTCGCTGCGCGACTACCCGGTTGTGGCGATCACCGACAAGGACCACGAACACCGCGGCATTGCGGCGGTGCGGGCGGGCGCGCAGGGTTATATCTGTATCGACGACGTCACGGTCGAGGGACAGGACGCCGTTTTCGATCACGCGGTGAGGCGGCATCGGCTGCAGCAGCGGCTTTCCGATACGGACGTCTCGGTCCTGTCTGTGCTGACGAGCATCAACGATGGCGTGATCGTGGTGGATCGCGACGGCGGCATCCTCGACATCAACCCGGCGGCACGGACGATACTCGGCCTCGGGCCGAGGTGGACGCCCGACACGAGCTGGGAGCAGACCTTCTGCTGCATCGACGAGGACGGCAACAACTACAGGAACTCGGCGGACCTGCCCCTGGTCCGGGCTCGCAGCGGAGCGAAATTCTCCGGACAGGTGGCAATCTATCGCGCGCCCGAACAGCCGGATACCTACCTGAACATCAGCGGCCAGGGTCTCTACGACGGCAAACGCGAACTCGTTGGCGGCGTCATCACCTTCAGGGACATTACCGATGCAACGATCCGCACGACAGAGCTCGAGAAGCGGGCGCAATACGATGAACTGACCGGGTTGCCGAACCGCAGCGTGTTTACGGAGCACCTGTCTCGCGCGATCGGTCGTGCCGACCGCAGGAAAGCGGCACTCGCGGTGCTGTTCGTCGATCTCGACCGGTTCAAGTCGGTGAACGACACGCTCGGCCACGATGTGGGCGACAGTCTGTTGCGGCAGGTGGCTGAACGCCTCCGTGAGAACCTGCGAATCGGCGACTTCTCGGGTCGCTGGGGCGGCGACGAATTCGTCGTATGCCTGGAGGACTTCGGCGAGATGAGCGACGCGGGTGCCGCCGCTCAGAAATTACTGCTCGTGCTGTCCGAGAAATACCAGATCAGTCACAGCGAGGTCTATGCGACGCCGTCGATCGGCATCGCGATCTACCCCGAGTCCGGCAACAACGCCGAGCGCATGATCAAGGCCGCCGACATCGCGATGTATGAGGCCAAGAAACACGGTGGCGGACGCTTCCATTATTACTCGACAGCCCTCAACGCGAGGCTCGAGCAGCGCGAGGAGCTCGAGGTCGGCCTGCGGCACGCGCTGGTCCGCAACGAGTTCGTGCTGCACTACCAGCCGCGAATCGACCTGGCGTCGGGCCGGCTGATCGGGCTCGAGGCATTGCTGCGATGGGAACATCCCCGCTTCGGCCTGCTGCGGCCGGGGCGTTTCCTGCCGATCCTCGAGTCCAGCGGGCTGATCCATTCCGCGGGCGAGTGGGTCATCGCGACGGCGTGCAGGCAGCTTGCCGGCTGGCAACGACGCTTCGAGCTGCCGGACCTGTCCATCGCGATCAACCTGTCCCGCCAGCAATTGATGCACCGGCGCCTGGTGGATGCCGTTGCCAGGTCGCTCGAGGAAACCATGCTCGATCCCGGCTGCATCGAGCTGGAGATCGGCGACGGTGACTTCCCCAACCGGCGCAAAGCGGAGATCGAAACCCTCCAGGGCCTGCGCAAGCTGGGCGTGCGCCTGTCGCTGGACCATTTCGGCACCCGCGATATTTCATTCGAATCCCTGGACAAGGGTTTCGTCGACAGCTTCGTGCTCGACCAGTCACTGATCGCGGACATCGACCAGAACGACAGCCACCAGCGCATCGTTCGCGCCGCCATCGCAATGGCGCAGGGTCTCGATATCGAGGTCGCGGCCGAAGGCGTAGAGACCATCACGCAGCTCGATTTCCTGAAGAGCTGCAACTGCAACCTGGCGCAGGGCTTCCTGATCAGCCGGCCGGTGCAGCCGGAAAAGATCTCGGCAATCCTGCGCAGCGAGATCGCGGGAACGCGGCTGCTCGCTCGCGGCATGCCCTGACGGACACAGCTGTAGGAGCGGTTCCCGAACCGCGACCCGGCATCGATCGCTGTAGGAGCGGTTCCCGAACCGCGACCCGGCATCGATCGCGCGCCAAGGCGCGCTCCTGCAGAACCGCGAAATGCTTCAGATCCAGCGGCGAACGGAGGCCTTGTAGGCCCGGTACTCATCGCCGAATAGTGCCTCCATCGCCTCTTCTTCGCGCCGAATCTGCAGGCGGTTCATGCCGAGCACGAAGACCGGCAGGAGAGCAACGCCGAGCAGGTTCGAGAGGTAGATCGCCCAGGCGATCAGCAGGCACAGAAGACCCAGGTACATGGGATTCCTGCTGTAGCGATAGATGCCCCGGATGACCAGCCGCGAGGCTTTCTCGGGGAACCGGGGATCGACCGTCGTGCCGGCCGATCGGAAAGCTGCAATAGCGGGAATCGCGGCGACAGCGCTGGCACAGAAAAACAGCACGACGAGCGCCCCGCGTCCGGGAATGTCCGCCGACAGCGCCGGCACATACCTCGCGATCAGCCACATCCCGGCAGCAACGGCGAGAAACTGGGCAACAGGCGGTATCTTCAGTTCGAGTGCATTCATGGATCAGCGGCGGCGTCTTTGCCCTCGGTTACGAGTTTGTGATTCTAGTGCGCCTTGTAGCTTCTTGATACGCTGTGGTCGAGCGAACCGGAGACGAAGAATGAGAATTACCGCCAGTCTTGTGGCCGCGACACTCGCAGCGCTCCTCCCGATCCTGGCCAGTTCGGATGCGGCAGCGGAGGGGACACTCGAAAAGATCGCCAGGACCGGCGAGTTCGTGATCGGCTACCGGACGGACTCCCTGCCGCTGTCCTTCCGGAACGGCGAGGGGCAGCCTGCCGGGTATTCCGTCGATCTTTGCCGACGAATTGGCGCAGGCGTCCAGCGGCACCTTGCCGACAAGGACATCACGTTGAAATTCGTGCCGGTATCGTCGGACGAGCGAATCTCCGCCGTGGTGGACGGGACGATCGATATCGAATGCGGCTCCACGACGATCACCCTGTCACGCCAGGAGCTGGTGGACTTCTCACTGCCAACCTTCGTAACCGGCGGCAGTGTCGTGTCGTTGAAGAAGTCCGGCATTCAGACTACGTCGGACCTGGCAGGCAAGCGCATAGCCGTCGCCAGGGGCACGACAACCGAGCAAAAGTTGCGAGCCTATCTTGCGGAGAACGCCATCGACGCGGAAATCGTCGTTGTCGGCGACCGTACCGAAGGCTGGGCGCGGGTGACGCAGGGAAATGTCGATGCGATGGCGTCGGACCAGATCGTTTTGATCGGCTTGATCATGAGTTCGCCGGACCCGACACGCTACTGGCTCGACAACGAGATATTCTCATACGAACCCTACGGGTTCGTCGTTCGCCGCGACGACGCGGACTTTCGCCTGGTCGTAAACCGTGCGCTTGCCGAGGTCTATCGCAGCGGAGACCACGCTGACATTTACTACAACTGGATCGGAAAAGCCGGCATCGAAGTGCCACCGGTTATCGCCGTCATGTACCAGCTGGGGGCATTGCCCGAATAGCGCTACTCGATCCCGGCGCCGCAATTCCAGCAGGCCGCGAACTGGCCTTCATTCTCTTCGCCGCACTTCCTGCAGCGCCAGGGCGCTTGCGGGCTCTCTTCGATGATGGCGGCGTCGATGAGCTGCTTCGCACGGTCGTAGTCGATGTCTTTCAGCACCCAGAGTTCCGGCCACACCTCGGTGAACGGCATCTCGCCGTAGATCTGGTTCAGGTGCTCGTTCCTGATCTGGCAGGGAATGCCTTCGGCCTCCAGTATGTTCTTGTAGTGATTGATCATCACCACGGTGTCGGCCGACGTGACTTTCTTCATCGCAGGGAGTTCAGGAACCCGGTCGGGTCTTCACCGCGTTCCAGCACCTCGACCAGCGCCGAACCGACGATGGCGCCTGCAGCGTGGGCACCCACGGCAGCGACGTCACCCGCCGCACGGATACCGAAGCCCGCGCAGACCGGGATGCCGGCAACGCTCGATACCTTGTCGAGGTAACCGGCAAGATCATCGGGTAAGCCCGCGTCGCCGCCCGTGATGCCGGTGATCGTGACCGCGTAAACGAAACCGCGCGACGCATCGCAAAGCATCGCCAGCCTGTCGTCGGGCGTCGCCGGCGTCACGAGCTGGATCAGTCCGAGCCCCCGGCCTTCGAGTACCGTGCGGATCTCCTCGCTTTCCTCGAACGGCAGGTCCGGGACGATGAAGCCGCAGACGCCCGTCTCGAGTGCGCGATCCGCGAGTTTTTCGTAACCGAACGCGAGCAATGGATTCAGGTAGGACATCATCACGAGCGGCGCGTCGAAACCTCCCGCTTTCTCGAGCTCGTCGAAGATCCAGGCGAGCGACACGCCTTTCTGCAGCGCCTCGAAACTCGACCGCTGTATCGTCATGCCGTCGGCCATCGGATCGGAAAACGGGATGCCGACCTCGACGACGTCGCCGACCGCGGCCACCGCCTGCAGGGTGCCGATGAAATCCTTCGGCTCGGGATAGCCCGCCGTGACAAAGGGCACGAGCCCGGTGCGGCCCGCCTCGTTTGCGGCACGTATCGCCGCCGTTATTCGTTCATGCGCTTGCATGGCCGCGCACCTTCACCGGGAATTTCGTCAATGTCGGCATGTCCTTGTCGCCGCGGCCCGAGTTGCCGATCAGCAATCGTTTGCCGGGATTCTCTTTCGCCCACTCGCGGGCCGCAACGTAAGCGTGCGACGTCTCGAGTGCCGTGAGTATGCCTTCCGTCTCGCACAGTTCCTCGAGAGCCGCGAGTGCATCGCCGTCGCTCGCCGCCACGTACCTGACTCGCCCGGTGGCCTGCAGCAAGGCGTGTTCGGGACCCACGCCCGAGTAGTCGAGACCGGCCGAGATCGAATGGGTCTCCTGCACCTGGCCGTCGCCATCCTGCAGGATCATCGTGTAACTGCCCTGCAGGACGCCGGGAGTGCCGGTCGCGAGCGTCGCGGCATTCTGGCCGAGCCCGCTGCCCGTTCCGCCCGCCTCGACGCCGATCAACTCGATGTCGTCGCCGAGCAACGGGTAGAACAGCCCGATCGCGTTCGAGCCGCCGCCCACGCAGGCGAACGCGGCGTCCGGCAGTCCGCCGGCCTGCTCGATCATCTGCTCACGGGATTCGCGCCCGATCACCGACTGCAGCTCGCGGACCAGGTAGGGATAAGGGTGCGCACCCACGGCCGAACCCAGTAAATAGTAAATGCCCGCCGGATCGGTGACCCACTTGCGCAGCGCCTCGTCGATTGCCGCGCGCAGTGTCTTGTCGCCCGACTCCACGGCGATGACCTCGGCACCGAGCCGCCGCATGCGATCGACGTTCGGTGCCTGCCGCTCGATATCGACGGCGCCCATGTAGACGGCGCAGGGCAAGCCCACGCGCGCGCAGGCCGCGGCCGACGCGACGCCGTGCTGGCCGGCGCCCGTCTCCGCGATGACGCGTTCGACGCCGAGCCGTTTTGCAAGCAGTGCCTGGCCGATCGCGTTATTGATCTTGTGTGCGCCCGTGTGTGCCAGGTCCTCGCGCTTGAGCCACACGTCGGCGCCCCAGCGCTCGCTCAGCCGCGGCGCGTGGGTCAGCGCCGTCGGCCGGCCGACCCATTCGCGCAGCTCGCGCTGGTACTCCGCCTGGAACTGCGGGTCGTGCAGGTGCTCCCTGACGCCCGCCTCGAGGCGCTCGAATGCAGGGACCAGTGTCTCCGGAACGTATCGCCCGCCGAAGGGCCCGAAGCGTCCGCGCTCGTCGGGTAGCTCACCGTTGATCGCGGCCTGCAGCAGCGCTTCCGCCTCGCCCGGCTGGATTAAAGAAGTCATGCCTGTTTCTCCACGGCGCGTGCCGCCTTGATGAATAGTCGGATGAGTCCCGGGTCCTTGCGTCCGGGCCGGGATTCGACGCCGCTCGAGACGTCGATGCCGTGCGGATGGACGGTGCGGATCGCCGTCGCAATATTGTCGACGCCCAGGCCGCCGGCGAGGATCATGCGGCCGCGCTTTGCGATCTCCGCGGCACGCTGCCAGTCGACGGTCTGGCCGGCACCGCTGCGTACGCCCTCGTAAAGGAACACCTCCGGCAGCCTGCCCTCGATGCCCGTCCAGCCCTCGCGGATGACCGGCCAGCGTTCGACCGAGTCCGGTACCTCGAGCAACTCGAAATCGTCGATGTCCGTCTGCAGCACATCGGGTGCGAAGACATCGAGTACCTCCTGCCACTCGTGCTGCGCCGGGTGGCGCATGACGGCCACGCGCCGTACCCGCTTGGGCAGGTATTTCGACGCATCCCGCGCTTCGGCCGGCGTCACTCGGCGCACGGACTCCGCGAACACGAAACCGACGGCATCCGCGCCGGCACTTATGGCCGCCTTGACGTCGTCCGGTTTGCGCAGGCCGCAGATCTTCACCATCAGGCTCATGCGGCCACCCTCGCGCTGCCGGCCGCTCGCATGTCCCTGACCAGGCCGGCGGGGTCGCCACTGCGCATCAGCGCACTTCCAACCAGCGCCAGGCTGTACCCCCAGCCTGCGACGGCGGCGGCATCGTCGGCCGTCTTCAGCCCGCTCTCCGCGACGCATCGTGCGGCCGGCAGCAAGGGCGCGAAACGCTCGAGGCGAGTTCCGTCTACCTCGAGCGTGCGCAGATTGCGCGTGTTCACGCCCGCGAGCAGCATGCCGGCCGCTGCACGATCGTGATAGGCCGGGAACTCGAGCAATGCATTGCTGCGCGCGAGATCGTCCTCGTCGAACGCCTCGAGCAACACGAACATGCCGAGCTCGAACGCGGCGTCGAGCATCGCGCGTAAGGTCTCGTCGGACAGCATTGCCGTAATCAGCAGTACGCCGCTCGCTCCCGCCTTGCGCGCCTCGAGCACCTGCACCGGCTCTACCAGGAAGTCCTTGCGCATGACGGGCGTATCCGGCACGGCAGCAGCCACTTCCTCGAGGTGTCCGAGCGCCCCGTCGAAGCGGCTGGGCTCGGTCAGCACCGAGATCGCGGCTGCGCCACCGCGAACGTATTCGCGGGCCTGCCCGGCGCGATCAAGGTTGGCGCCTGCCAGCTCCCCTTCCGCGGGCGACCGCCCCTTGATCTCCGCGATGACGTCAAAGGCGCCGAGCTGCAGCGGGACGAGCGGTTTGTCGAGATCGCCGGCAAGGATAGTGCCCGCGGCGCCGGCGCGCTCCGCCGAAAGTGTCGCCATTTGCTGCAGGAAATCGCTCATCGGCTTTCGAAGTGCGTCCGCAGCCGGGCAAGCAAGTCCGCAGCATTGCCTTCATCGAGTGCAGCATTCGCGAGCTCGACGCCGTGCATCGCGTCGCGCGCCGTGCCCTGAACCTCGAGCACCAGCGAGGTGGCCATTACCAGCGCGTCGCGATGCGGCCCCTTGTCGGCGCCGGTGAAAACGCGCTTCAGCTCCTCTGCATTGTGCGCAGCATCGCCGCCGGCGAGATCCCCGGGCGCGCAGCGGGCGAGCCCGTAGTCCTCCGGCGTGCGCGTCGTGCGCGTGACCCTGCCGTCGCGCACGTCGAACAGCGCGAACTCGCCCACCGGCGTCGCTTCATCCCAGCCGGGCTCGCCGTGCACGATAAAGGCCCGCTCGATCTCCATTCCGGCCAGTGCATCGGCCATGAGTGCGGCCGCGTCCAGGCTCCACGCACCGATCAGCTGCGTCGGCGGCATCGCCGGGTTGGTCAGGGGGCCGAGCATGTTGAAAACCGTGCGCACGCCCATCGCGCCCCTGACCGGCACGACGGCTTTCATCGCGGGGTGGTACGCAGGTGCAAACAGGAACGTGAAGTTGGTCGCCTCGAGGCAGGCGATCGCTTCCGGCGCGTGCAGCGGCAGCGGCATGCCGAGGCACTCGAGCATGTCGGCACTGCCCGACTTCGACGATACCGAACGATTGCCGTGCTTGACGACGCGGACCCCGCAGGCCGCCGCGAGCAGACCGGCTCCGGTCGACAGGTTGAGGCTGCCGGAGCTGTCGCCGCCGGTGCCGACCGTATCGACCGTCGGCGTACCGTCGGGGATCAAAGGACGCACGGCAAGCTCGCGCATCGCCCGCGCGAATCCACGAACCTCGTCCGCGGTCTCTCCTTTCGCCCGCAGCCCGGCCAGGAACGCACCGGCGAGGGCGGGGTCGAGTTCGCCCCCCGCGAAACACTGCATGAGATCGAAGGCCTCTCTCTCGGTCAGCGCCTCGCCGTTCAGCAGGCGGTCGAGGACGGGACTCAGACTCGCTTTCGTATCGGCAGCGTTCATGACGACGTCATCCGCATGAAGCTGGCCATCAGGCGATCGCCCTCCGGGGTCAGGACGCTCTCGGGATGAAACTGCACGCCCTCGAGCGGCAGGGACCTGTGACGCACGCCCATGATCTCGCCGCGGTCCGTCTGTGCGGTCAGCTCGAGCACCTCGGGCAACGTGGCCGGTTCGGCACACAGCGAATGGTAACGACCGACTTCGAACGGCTGCGACAGCCCTTCGTATATCGTCCTGCCGTCGTGTTTCACCATCGAGGTCTTGCCGTGCATGAGCCGCTCGGCACGGACGATTTCACCGCCGAAGTGCTGCACGAGACTCTGGTGCCCCAGGCAGACGCCGAGTATCGGGATCTCCTCCGCGAACGCCGCGATCATGTCGAGCGAAACGCCGGCATCCTCGGGGCGCCCCGGACCGGGTGAGATCACCAGGTGCGTCGGCGTGAGGGCTTTCGCCTCTTCCACGGTGATCGCGTCGTTGCGATACACCATGACGTCGGCGCCCTGCGCCGCGAACGCCTGCACGAGGTTGTAGGTAAACGAATCGTAGTTGTCGATCAGCAGCATGCGCACCTGTTCGAAGGTCTCGGCCATTACAAGCCCTCCCCCGCCATCTCGAGTGCGCGCCGCAGGATCGCGCTCTTTGCCAGCACTTCCTGGTACTCGCGCGCGGGCACCGAGTCGGCAACGATACCGGCGCCCGCCTGGAAACTGTACTCGTCGCCCGAGAACACGAGTGTGCGTATCGTGATTGCCTGGTCCATGTCACCGCTGGCACCGAAATAGCCCGCCGTGCCCGCATACAGCCCGCGCCCGACCGACTCCATCTCCTCGATGATTTCCATCGCGCGTACCTTGGGCGCGCCGACCAGCGTGCCCGCGGGGAAGCTCGCCGCGAACAGGTCGAACTGGTCGAAACGGTCGTCGAGCTCGCCCTGCACACCGCTCACGATGTGCATGACGTGGCTGTAACGCTCGATCGCGCGGTACGGATCGACATGCACGGTGCCCGCACGCGCGACGCGGCCGAGGTCATTGCGCGCGAGATCCACCAGCATCACGTGTTCGGCCGCTTCCTTGGGATCCGCGAGCAGTGCTTTCTCGTTGGCCAGGTCTTCCGCCGTCGTTGCGCCCCGTGGCAGTGTGCCCGCGATCGGCCGCAGCGATGCGCGGCTGCCGTGCAGGCGGACCAGCGCTTCCGGCGAGGAGCCGACGACAGCCAGGTCGTTGAACTGGAAATAGAACATGTACGGCGACGGATTCAGAAGGCGCATCGCCCGGTACACTTCGAAAGGCTGCACGTTCGTGCGGCCGCGGAACAGGACCGACAGCACGATCTGGTAGATGTCGCCCGCCGCGATGTATTCCTTGCAGGCGTCCACCCGGTCGGTGAACTCCGACTCGCTCAGGCTGGCTGTCGCCGGCGATATCTCGACATCCGTCCTGGCGGCCGGCACCGGTCCCCTCAGGTGATCGATCACTTCGCGGCGCAGCGCCTGGCGCTCCTCGTCCGGGCCGTCGTGCAACAGGGCCACGCGGCGCGTCAGGTGGTCGAAGACCAGGAACGAGGTGGGCGCGGAGAACGCGGCATCGGGAACGTTCGTCTGTGGCTCGGTGTCCCGTGGCAGGCGCTCGAACAACCGCACGACATCGTAGCCCGACACACCCACCAGGCCGCCGGAGAACGGCAGCCCTTCGACCCCGGGCTGCGGCCGCGGCGCCCGTTCGAGAGCGTCGCGCAGGGCACCGAGGTATTCGTCCTGCGTCGCCGGCCGGGGCCGGGTTTCGCCATCGACGCTGAGGCCGTCCGCGTCCATGCGCACTTCGAGTGCGTCGCCGAAGCCGAGGAACGAATAGCGTGCGAGCCGCTCACCGCCCTCTACGCTCTCCAGCAGGAACCGCGGCGAGAGTGGCGCGAGCTTCAGGAATGCCGATACCGGTGTATCGAGATCGGCAGCGATGTCGAAGGGTTCCTGCATGTTGCCTCGTTGTCAGTCGCGGTTCGAGAACCGCTCCTACGGTTTACCTGCCAGCCTGCAGGAGCGGGCCTGGGCCCGCGAATCGGTCGCGGTTCGAGAACCGCTCCTACAACAGCCAATAAAAAAGCCCGTCCCCACGGTGGCGGAGACGGGCTTCTGGTTTCCTTTTGCTCAGCTAACGGTCGGCCAGCAACCCTCTCCTACGAGAGCTGCCACCACCAGACGTTGCTGTGCCGAGCGTTCATAGCGCGGAGTATTACCGTCCGGTCACCCTGCCGTCAAGAACGAGGTGCCGCGGCTCGCTGCTAGAGCGAGTAAAGCGCCGGCAGCACCAGCGAGAACCCGACCCACATGATAATCGTGAGCGGGATGCCCACTCGCAGGAAATCCGTGAACTTGTAGCCACCGGCACTCAGGATCAGCAGGTTCGTCTGGTACCCGTAGGGCGTCGCGAAACTCATGTTGGCACCGAACAGGGTCGCGAGGATGAAGGGGTCTGCCGGCACGCCGAGCTGCTGCGCGATACCGATGGCGATCGGGGTACCGATGGCGGCTGCCGCGTTGTTGGATACGATGTTCGTCAGCAGCGCCATCAGCAGCATGAAGGCGCTGAGGATCATCCCCGGCGGCAGCGCCGCGGTTATATTGACGAATCCCATGGCGATATAGTCCGCCATGCCGGTGCCCACCAAGGCCTTGCCGAGCGCGAGGCTCGTAACGATGATCATGATCACGGGGATCGACAGCGCGCCCACCGAATCGCGCCAGCTCAGGCAGCCCGTCGCAAGCATGAAGCCGAGCCCGACGAGGGCGCTGACGGCGATAGGCAGGACGCCCAGTGCCGCTGCCGCGACGACCAGGGCCATGATCGTCAGCGCGCGCTTGGCATGGTGCGTCTGTGGCAGATCGGTCGTGCCGTCCAGCACCAGCATGGATCCGCTGTCCTTGAGGTGGCTGATCGCCTCCCGCGAACCCTGCACGAGCAGGACGTCGCCGGCTCGCAGCCGGATCGTGTTCAGGTCTCCCGTGATCTGCGAACTGGGTGCCCGCGCCCGGTGCAGCGCCAGGGGCATCAGCCCGTAGCTGCCCGAGAACCGCGCCGCAGCCAGCGTGCGCAGGTGCAGCGGCGAGCCTCGCGTGACGACGACCTCCGCGAGCTGCTGGCCGCCTGCATCGAGCGGAAACTCGTCGTCGACCGGGTGTTCCTCGTCCTCGGCATTGTAGAGCGTCGCACCGAGAACCTGCTCGTAGTGCTTGAGGTTCTCGGGCGAGTCCTTGACGAACAGGCGATCACCCGGCTGCAGCTTGACCTGCGGCAACTTCGCGAGGAACAGCGACTCGCTGCGCTGGATCTTGTCGACGCGCATCTGCCCGTCGGCCTTGGCGAGCGCTTCCGACAGGGTGCTGCCGTCGGCGAAGCCGCCTTTCTTCACGTGCAGCTGCCCGCTGAAGATCCGCGGGGTTGTGTCCGCCATCAGCGGTGTACGGTCGGGCAGCAGACGCGGCGCGACGAGCCACAGGAACAGAATAGCCACGCCGCCGACGATCGAAACCGGCAGTACCCACTCGAACAGCGTGAACGTGTGCTGCCCCATGTCCTGCGCGATACCGACGACCAGCAGGTTCGTGGATGTGCCGATGGTCGTCGACATGCCGCCGATGATCGTCGCGAGGCCCATGGGCATCATCACTTCCGACACCGGGAACTTGCTGCGAATCGATGCACCGACGAGGATCGGCATCAGCAGCACGACGATCGGCGTATTGTTCATGAAAGCGCTGAGAATCGCGCCAGCGACCAGCGTAGCCAGCAGGGCGAGGACCGGGGTCCTCGACCAGGCCCTGCCGACGACGGTCGCGAGCGGCTGCAGGGCGCCGGTCGTCTCGAGGGCCTTGCCAACCATCATCAGTGCACAGATGGCGACCAGCGCCTCGCTGCCGAAACCCGCGAAGAAATCGATGGACTTGATGACGACTTCGCCATCGCGCGTATACGGGAACAGCTCGAACCCGGCGACGAGTATGATCAGAATCGTCAGCGATGATGACTCGAGCGGAATGCGGTCGCGCGTAAACAGGAACAGCGCGACGACGGTCAGGACCAGTACCGCCACCCCGTGAGCGTCAAGTGATATCGGCTGCAATCCGTCCCCTCGATTACGCAATCGCAAATCGCGCTTCGATGAGCGCGGACCGAAACCGTATCGTAGTTCATACGTGTTCCGCAATCTGCGGCATCGCAACTCTCTGCTTCAGAATCGCGCGGGCACGCTGGTGAAAGTGTTTGAATTGATTAAAGTTCCAGTGCCTGATGGACATGTTTCGCCTGAATGCGCAGGCATCGGCATGGCGCAGCAGCGGCAGCAATTCCGCGTATTCGTAGTCAGCGCGAGCGTCGGTCGGGAAAAGACTCCAGGGCGAGATGACCAGCAAATTCCGGTGGCGGACCAGGGTCGCCCGGACGGCTTCGCGCCAGCGACGACGCCAGTCTTCACGAATGCTGCCGTGGGGCAGCCCATGACTGGGATCGCTCAGGCCTATCGCCGGGAGCGGCTCCGAGCGCATCGCAATCGCCCGCGACTGCGACTGCGCGCTCATGCGCAAGCGGAGCAGCACCCGGTTGAGGTATCGCAGGCTGCCGTGGTCCGCCGGCGCCATCCCGCTGATGCGCAGCAAGTCACCGAATCCAGAGAGCACGATGGCGAGCCGCCGATTGAGCCACGCGTCGTGCTGCACGTCGGCCGTCGGCCAGGCCAGTCGATCGTGCAGGGCCTCGCCCGCATCGACACAGGTCACGACGCAGGCCTGCAGCGCCTGCTCATCGAGCTCGCCACCCGGATGCACGAAACGTGCGAGGTCAATGCCCATGCAAACCCACGCCGAGTCCGCGGGCGCCTGCAGGCCTATCGGCGACACGATTGCACGTCCGCGCTCGGCGGACAGCAGCGGACACTGCGGCAATACGCGGTCCGCGAAAGCGGTATGCACGAAAGGGTCCGTGCGCAGCTCCCACAGCCCTCGCCACAGTCGGTCACCGTGGTCGGTTTCCCCGACCAGCACGTATTTCCTTGTCGGAGCTTCGTCAGCCAACAGCGACTCGGCACCCGCAAGCCGGAGTTGCCGGCACAGGCCGGACACCTGCGGTGCGTGGGCATACCGCGCATCCCTGCCGATAACCGGGAACTCCGCCACTGCGGCCGCTGAATCGATCACGATCGGTCCCTGCTCACTTCCATCCTTGCCGGCCGATTCTGCACGCTGTCGCCCGACGTCGTCAGTGCATGTTACTGGGCAGCCCGCCGAGATTCTGATATTGTCCCGTCGCCGGCTGCGATCGAGACCACCACGATGACTTTCAATTCACTGCTCGACGCCTGGGCGGCACAGCAAGAACCGACCAGGACTTCCGAAACTTACGAAATTCACCTTTCGACCGAAGACGCCGCCAGGATCCATGCGCTGGCGGACCTGTTTCCCGGTGTTACCCACGAACGCGTGATTACCGACTTGCTGGCCGCCGCGCTCGAGCGGGTCGAGGCAGCCATCCCTTACGTGCCCGGTGACAAGGTGATCCGCGAAGACGAGTTCGGCGACCCGGTCTTTGAAGACAAGGGGCTCACGCCGCAGTTTCTCGACCTGGTGAAGAAGTACCGCAAGCAGCTCGAGGGCTGAGCCGTGCCTTCTTTCGACGTTGTCAGCGATTTCGACGCGCACGAGGCTGCGAATGCCGTGGACCAGGCAAATCGCGAAGTCAACACGCGTTTCGACTTCAAGGGCACGGGTTCGAAGTTCGAACTCGACAAACAGCTGATCACGCTCACGTCACAGAGCGAGTTTCAGCTGCAACAGATGATGGACATATTGCGGCAGAAGCTGGCGAAGCGCGGTGTCGATATCGCTTGCCTCGACGAGCAGGAGCCGGAAACCACGGGCAGCGTAGCCCGGCAGACCGTGATCCTGCGTCGGGGCATCGACTCGGATCTCGCGCGCAAGCTCGTCAAGACCGTCAAGAACAGCAAAATCAAAGTGCAGGCGGCGATACAGGGCGATAAGCTCAGGATCAGCGGCAAGAAGCGCGACGACCTGCAGGCCACGATCCGCCTGCTTAAGGAAACCGACGTCGACCTGCCCCTTCAGTATGAGAACTTCCGGGACTGAGAAACGCCCGCTACGACACATGGATAAAGGCGTCCAAAAGACACTGCGTCGCCAGGACATCACCTTCGAGGACAAGGATCAGGCTCTCAGGGACGACGTCCGGATGCTCGGCACGCTCGTTGGCGAACTGATCCGCGAACAGGGTGGAGACGACCTGTTCGAGTTTGTCGAGACCGCGCGGCTGCGCTCCATTCGACGCCGCGAGAACAACGAGCTCGAGGGTGAGGAGCTCGCCTCCCTCGTCGAGAACCTGCAGCCGGACATGGCCATGCAGGTAATCCGCAGTTTCTCGACCTACTTCCAGATGGTCAACACGGCGGAGAAGGTGCATCGCATCCGCCGCCGCCGCGAATACCTGCGCGATATCGAAGGCTATCAGCCGGGCGGACCCGAAGACACGCTGATGAAGCTCAAAGCGAACGGGATGACCGCGGAGGACCTGCAGGACCTGATCAATTCATTGCGCATCGAGCCTGTCTTCACGGCTCACCCTACAGAACCGACCCGCCGGACGATCCTGCGCAAAGAGCAGGCGATCGTTCGTCACCTCGTCGACATGATCAACCCGACGATGACACCACAGGAAAGCCACGCGGCCCTGCAAAACATCCGCCTGCTCGTGACGACAGGCTGGCAGACGGACGAACACCCGTCGGAACAGATGACCGTTGCGGATGAACTCGAGCACGTGTTGTTCTTCATGACTGATGTTCTGTACCGCACGATGCCGCCCTTCTACGAGGACGTCGAAGCGGCCGTGCGGCGAATCTACGGCGAGGAAGGTGAGAACATAAGCATCCCCACGATCGTCAATTTCGCATCGTGGGTCGGCGGCGACATGGATGGCAATCCGAACGTCAATGCCAAGACCATCCGTTCGACGCTCGCCCGGCAGCGCGCACTCATCCTGGACCTCTACTACAACGAGTGCGCCAAGCTGTCAGCGAAGCTGAGCCAGGCGGAAGATCACGCCGGATTCAGCGATGAGCTGATGCAGCAGCTCGACACCTATAGCGGTGTGTTCCAGAACGCGTATCACGACGTCCCGGCGCGCCACCGCGACATGCCGTACCGCGTCTTCCTGCGCCTGATACAGCAGCGCCTGCAGTCGACCTTCGACGATGATCTTTTTCCTTACGAGAAGGTTGCGCAGTTTCGTCATGATATCCAGCTCATCCACGACAGCCTTGTCGAGAAC
This sequence comes from Gammaproteobacteria bacterium, assembly GCA_009937525.1. Classification (GTDB taxonomy): domain Bacteria; phylum Pseudomonadota; class Gammaproteobacteria; order Steroidobacterales; family Woeseiaceae; genus UBA1847. The sequence goes on along the minus strand of JAACFE010000033.1, from coordinate 1,602 downwards.
AAGGGCGAACACGCCGGACTGTTCCCGGTAAAGCGCCTGCTGCGGAGAATAGACACCTTCGGCTTCCGCCTCGTAACGCTGGACGTGCGCCAGGACGCGCACGTGCACCGGGAGGTCGTCGGTGAATGTCTCGGCGAAGACGACTGGATGGATATGCCGTCCGCGGAACGATCGAAAAGAATCATAGAGGCCATCGAGTCCAAGGAAGGCGTGCCGGAGCAACTGAGCACGCAGGCACGGAAGACCATCGCGGTCTTCCAGGCGATCGGCTTCTGCCGGCGCAAATACGGCCGGCGCGCGATCGGACCATTCATCGTCAGCATGACGCAGGGCGCCGACGACATACTGTCCGTCCTGTTGCTCGCCCAGTGGAGCGAGCTGCACAATCGCCGCGGCGAGGTGCCGCTGGACGTCGCGCCCCTGCTCGAGACGGTCGATGATCTGCGGCGCGGCCCCGAGATCCTCGACGAGTTGCTGTCCACAGAGCTCTATCGCGCGCACCTGCAGAAACGCCACGAACGCCAGACCGTCATGATCGGGTATTCGGACAGCAACAAGGACGGCGGGCTCGCCTCCGCACGCTGGGCGCTGCAGAGTGCACAACAGACACTGGTCAACGCCGTCGAATCCCACGATATCGAGCTGACCCTGTTCCACGGTCGCGGCGGCACCATCAGCCGTGGCGGCAGCAAGACGCACGTCGCTGTACTCGGCGCGCCGCCCGGCACGGTCAACGGCCGGTTGCGGGTGACCGAACAGGGAGAGATCATCAACGAGAAGTACGGCCTGCGCGGCATCGCGTTGCGTACGCTCGAGCAGGTACTCGGATCGCTCGCTCTCGCCACCGCCATGCCACGGCATCGCGGTAATGACGATCCGGAATGGCACGCCATGATGGATGTCGTCGCCGAGGAAAGCCGCAACGCATACCGCAAACTCATTTATGACACCCCCGAGTTCTACGACTATTTCCGGCTCGCCACACCGATAGACATCATCGAACGCATGCGTATCGGTTCACGGCCGTCGTCACGCCGCGCGCAGGGCGGCGTTCACGCGCTGCGCGCGATACCGTGGGTGTTCGCCTGGACGCAGTCGCGCTTCGTATTGCCCGGCTGGTTCGGCCTCGGAACGGGCCTCGCCAGGGCCGCGGAGAAATTCGAAGACGAAGAATTTCGCCGGATGTTCACGGAATGGTATTTCATGCGCGCGTTGACCGCCGACGCCGAGATGGTACTGGCGAAGGCGGACCTCGGGATCGCGAAGCTCTACTCGCAACTTGCGGGAGACCTGCACGACACATTCTTCCCGATCATCAATGACGAGTTCAGTTTGACGCGGGACCTGATCCTCGAATACTCCGACCACGCGGCATTGCTGGAAGGAGACATCACGCTACAGCGCGCAATCATGCTGCGGAATCCTTACGTCGACCCGATGAGCCTGATGCAGGTAGACCTGCTGCAGCGCTGGCGCGAATCAGACCAGGAAGACAGCGAGCTGTTCGAAGCCTTGCTTGCCAGCGTCAACGGCATCGCCCAGGGAATGCAGAATACGGGTTGATCGCTCATCGACCTGGGACTGACGGCCCGGGTATTTATC